>CAURWS010000016.1:0-17595 GCA_963528485.1 uncultured Pseudomonas sp.
GTGTCATACAGCAACTGTGCACGCTGGCTCGCCTGCCAGCCGAATTCGTCAAGATCGGCGGTTTGCTGGATCAACAGATGCTGCGCTTCGCTCAACAGGCGGCGGGCTTCTTCCAGGGCTTTTTGCGCATCCGGATCGACACTGGCATCGAGTAAGGCTTCAAGGTTATCCAGTGCTCGACTGGCGCCACCCTGGGAGCGTTTGACCCGCTGCATGGCGGTCAGATAAGGCTTGAGCCGCTGAGTTTCGACGAGGGATTTACTCGACAGATCCAGCAGGTTGTTCAGGCGCTCGGCCGTCACCCGCAGCACCCGCTCGCCCCCCTCGGCCACGCGTCTCTCGCGACGGGGTTCGGATTTCGGCGCGGCTTCTTCCTCGCCTTCGGCAGCCGCAGGCGCGTGCGCGTGCGCAACGGGAGGTTCGACGACAGCAGGCGGTTCGATGACAGGCGCATCGGCAATCAGTGGCGCGTGGGCAGACTGCACCGATTCCACCAGCGCCTGAGCGTTGGCGAGCAGCAGGTCTTCCATCGAAGGCGCAACCCCTGGCTCGGCAGCGGTGTGATGCGCGCCGGGCTTGATCAGGTCGTTCATCAGCGCAACATAGCCGTCGATGTCGCCCTGCCCCACGCTGCTCGCGCCGGGCGTTGCGATGCGCATGAGCATGTCGGTGCCCATCAACAGCGCGTCGATGTGTTCAGGTTTGAGGTGCAGTCGGCCTTCCTGAGCCTCGACCAGACAATCTTCCATGACGTGGGAGACGCTGACCCCGGCATTGACCCCGACAATCCGCGCCGCGCCCTTGAGCGAATGCGCCGCGCGCATGCAGGCTTCCAGCTGATCGGCCTGGGTCGGGTTGCGTTCGAGGGCCAACAGGCCGGCGCTCAGCACCTGGGTCTGGGCTTCGGCTTCGAGGGTAAACAGCTCGAACAACGAGGCGTCGCGCATCTGATCGGGCGTCATGTCAGGCTCCGGTTCACTGCGGACAACAGGTGTTCTTCATCGAGCAAGCGCAGGCTGCGGTTTTTCCATTGCACGACCCCGCGGGTGAAACGCGCGTTGGCGTTTTGCGCGGGGGCAGACGCGGCGTCCAGCAGGCGCGCTTCGATGGCATGAATGCCGTCGACCTCATCCACCGGCACCACCACCGGGCCGCCTCCGGCCGAGACGATGAGCATGCGCGGCATGACCCGACTGGCACTGGCCGGCGCAAACGTGGTGTCCAGCCCCAGCAGCTCGACGAACGACAGGCAGGCGACCAGCGCACCGCGCACGTTGGCGACGCCGAGCAAGGCGCGGGAGCGTTGATGCGGCAGGGAGTGAATCGCCTGCACCGGCGAGACCTCGACCAGGCAACGGGTCGGCAGGCCCAGCCACTCTTCGCCCAGACGAAACACCACCAGCGAGCGCGCTTTGACGTCGCTGGCCAGTTCTTCGTGGACCACCACACGGTGTTCCTGAGCCAATGCATAGCGGTCCAGCAAACGCGTGGCCGCCGCCGAATACACCGAGCAGTTGCGGCAATGGATGTGCTCGACCAGTAGCGGGCAGGAGCGATCGCCATGGATACCGATGCGGTTCCAGCAATCGTCGATGGCCTGGGCGTCGTCGCTGATCAATTCACTGTGTAGGCCGGTCATCGACTACGTCCTTCTTTATTCAGGCCACGCGCCGCACGTTCTTGCAGACGACGGGCACCGGCACTGTCACCCTGCGCGGCCAACAACGCGGCCAGTTGCGCCAGGGCTTCAGGGTGCTGCGGTTCGAGGTAGAGCGCCTTGCGGTAAAAACCCTGGGCGCCAATCACATCGCCGCCCACTTCACTGAGCAGACCGAGCCAGTAAAACACCGGCGCGACGGGCTCATAACGCTTGAGGTACTGCTCGCAGGCCAGCTTGGCCTCGGCGCTTTTGCCTTCGTTGGCGAGCTGCTTGATGCTGCTCAGCAGCGTGGCGGCTTCGCCTGTGGATGCGGGCGACGGTGGCGCGCTGCGGGCGGGCGCGGGAACCGGCGCGAACGAACGCACAGCCGGTTTTGGGCGCAGGCTCGGTGCCGGTTTTGCGCTGAGCGCAGGCGGTGGGGCTGACATGGACGGGCCTGGCATCGACGGGGCTGCAGGCGCGACAACAAAAGGCTCTGCGGTCGCCTCAGGGCGATGACGAAAGGCAAACGATTGGGGAATACCGATCGAGGCCATGCCCATGCGCCCCAACAGGCTGCCCTCGGCAGGGCCGATGAACAGCACGCCGTCGTCGCGGGTCATGCGCTTGAGCGCTTCGAAACCCTGACGCTGGGTGTCGACGTCGAAGTAGATCAGCAGGTTGCGACAGAACACGAAATCGTAGGCCGACTGCGCCACCAGCAGGGTCGGATCCAACAGGTTACCGGCCTGGAAACTGACCCGCTCGCAAACCTTCTCGTCGACGCGATAGCCATCTTCGACCTGCGCGAAATAGCGCTCGCGAAAACCGAGCTGGTCACCGCGAAAGGAATTCTTGCCATACACCGCGCGGCGCGCACGCTGCAGCGACAGGGGGCTGATGTCCACCGCCTCGACCTTGAACTGCTGCGGCTGCAATCCGGCATCGAACAGGGCCATGGCAATCGAATAGGGCTCTTCGCCCGTCGAGCACGGCAGGCTGAGGATGCGCAGCGGGCGCGCGCCGCTCAGTTGCGCGATGCGTGCGGCGGCCAGTTTGCCGAGGGTGCCGAACGATTCCGGGTAACGAAAAAACCACGTCTCGGGCACGATTACCGCTTCGATCAGCGCCTGTTGTTCCTCAGGCGAGCTCAGCAACAGTTGCCAGTAGGCGTCGGCATCATCGGCCTTGACGCTGGTGCAGCGCTGGCGCACCGCGCGCTCGATGATGGCCTCGCCCACCGACGCCACATCCAGGCCGATGCGGCTCTTGAGAAAGGCGAAGAAACGCGCGTCCGAACTCATGGCGCGGCCTCTAGGGTTTCAAGGTCCAGAGGCTGGGCGGGGAACAGCAAATCGCGCACCGGGTCGGTGAGCAAATCCTGCACCTTGATCCACTGCAACAAACCCAGCTCATCTTCACGCACCGGCCCCAGATACGGCGCCTCGCGGTTGTCCAGGCCATAAGCCTTGAACTCGTTAACGGCGCAGCGAAGGGTGTCGGTGGCCTGTTCGAGAATCAGCCCGAGACGCTGCGCCGGACGATCCCCGCCCAGACGATACGTGACCAGCACCAGCCGCGTGCTGGTGCGCAGCGGAGCAGGCTCACCAAAGGTCAGCGCACTCAAGTCGATGACCGGCACCACTGCGCCTCGATGGGCAAAAACGCCCGCCACCCAGTGGGGCGCGCGGGCGATGGGCTTGAGCACCAGACGCGGCAGCACTTCGGCGACTTCAGTCGCCTCCAGCGCATAGCGTTCCTGCCCGATACGAAACAGCAGGAACAGTTTGTTCTTGGGCAAGATCGCCGTGCCGCGCTTGGCTGAGTGCTCGGTCATGGTCCGGACTCAGACCTTGAAACGCGAAACGCCGCTGCGCAGTCCCACCGCCACCTGGCTCAACTCGTCGATGGCGAAGCTGGCCTGACGCAGGGACTCGACAGTCTGGCTGCTGGCGTCGCCCAGCTGGACCAACGCCTGGTTGATCTGCTCGGCGCCGGTGGCCTGGGCCTGCATGCCCTCGTTGACCATCAATACCCGCGGCGCGAGCGCCTGAACCTGATGGATAATTTGCGAAAGCTGCTCGCCGACCTGAGTCACTTCGAACATGCCGCGACGCACTTCCTCGGAGAATTTGTCCATGCCCATCACACCCGCCGACACCGCCGACTGGATCTCGCGCACCATCTGCTCGATGTCGTAGGTGGCCACGGCGGTCTGATCCGCCAAACGCCGCACTTCAGTCGCCACAACGGCAAAACCACGGCCATACTCGCCGGCCTTTTCAGCCTCGATGGCGGCGTTCAGGGACAGCAGGTTGGTCTGGTCGGCGACCTTGACGATGGTCACCACCACCTGATTGATATTGCCGGCTTTCTCATTGAGGATCGCCAGCTTGGAGTTCACCAGATCCGCTGCGCCCATTACCGAATGCATGGTCTCTTCCATGCGCGCCAGGCCCTGCTGGCCGGAGCCTGCAAGGATCGAAGCCTGATCGGCCGCGGTGGTCACCTCGGTCATGGTGCGTACCAGATCACGGGAGGTCGCGGCGATTTCACGGGAGGTCGCGCCAATCTCAGTGGTGGTGGCGGCGGTTTCGGTGGCGGTGGCCTGTTGCTGTTTGGAGGTGGCAGCGATCTCGGTCACCGAGGTGGTGACTTGTACCGACGAGCGCTGCGCCTGAGACACCAGCGCGGCCAGTTCAGTGACCATGTCGTTGAAGCCGGTCTGCACCGAGTTGAATTCGTCCTGGCGATCAAGGTTCAGGCGGTTGCTCAAGTCCCCGGTGCGCATCACTTCGAGAATCCGCACGATGCGGTTCATCGGCGCCAGAATCGCACGCATCAACAACAGGCCACAGCCTGCCGCCGCGAGAACGGCAATGATCAGGGAAATGCCCAACGTGATTTTAGCGCTGGAAACCGCAGCCTGGATGTTGTCCGAAGCACGGTCGGCGTTGATCTTGTTCTTGGTGCCCAGCGCGTTGAGTATCTTGCGACCGTCAAACCACATCGGGGTCATTTGCTCAGCGAAAATGCGTTGCGCCAAGGCGAAATTGTCACCTTGATAAGCGCCCAGAATGCTGTTGAGCAACAGCCCGTAACGCTCGCGCAACTGCAGAAACTGCGCGAAATCATTGCGATCGGAGTCTTCGAAGATGCTCTTCTGATAACTGGCAATCTGCGCTTGCAGGCGGTCATCGAATTCTTTGTATTGATCTTCTTCAGCGTTGGTCAGGCTGCGCCCCGCGCCCTCGGCGAGCAATTGCTGAGTGAGCACATAGCTTTCTACCCAGGCGCCGCGCACGGTGCTGCTGTAATAGACGCCCGGCAGCGCATCGAGACGGACTTGGTCGCCGCTGTTTTCAATGACCAGCAACCGGTTGAAAGCCACGACCACCATCAGCAGCATGATGGCGATGATTACAGCGAAGCTCGCCAAAATACGTTGACGCAACGTCCAGTTCTTCACAGTCAGCCCTCAAGAGTTCAACACCGGCAAAACCGGGTTCAAGAAGCGGACCGACAGACGGCCCAACGCGAGCGGAGTATAGCCTAGTGCCTTGTCAATAAACCGGGCTGTTTCCGACATAACTTACGTAATTACGCACACCTACAACCGATATGTCTGACAGGTTATCGGCGTCGGGAGAGTTTGCTTGATGGCGATCAGGTAGAGAGGGATGTCACACAGACCTGTGGGAGCCAGCAAGCTGACTCCCACGCGGGATAATCGTAGTCAGTTCGAGAGCTGAGCCTGGCGCACCTGATTTTCCAGCTCGGTTTTCAACCCCGGCGCGAGCTTCAGTTGCTTGGCCAGCTCATCCAGATACGCGCGCTCCATGAAGTGCTCTTCATCGACCATCATCACGCTGGCCAGGTACATCTCGGCGGCGATTTCCGGGGTGTGCGCCGAGCGGGCGACGTCAACGGGGTCCAGCGGCTTGTTCAATTCGGCATGCAGCCAGTGCTGCAACTCCTGATCCCCCGTCAGCCGGGTGAATTCACCTTCGATCAGCTGCCGTTCATTGTCATCGACATGGCCATCGGCTTTGGCGGCGGCTACCAGCGCCCGAAGAATCGCTTCACTGTGCTGCTCGACCTGAGCGGGCGGCACCCGGTCGACGGTCTGCGGCTGGCTGGGCCCGGCGCCGGCCTGATTGGCCTGCCAGTTACCGTAGGCCTTGTACGCCAGCACGCCCAGCGCCGCCAGCCCGCCGTAGGTCAGGGCCTGGCCGCCGATCTTGCGCGCACTTTTGTTGCCCAGCAGCAAGCCCATCGCCCCCGCTGCCAAGGCGCCGCCACCTGCGCCCGAGAGCAAACCACCCAGATTGCCGCCGCCCACTTTGCCCAACAGGTCATTAAGCCCGCCCTGCGAGCCTTGGCCTTGTGAAGCGTGATGGGACGACTGGCCAGTCTTTTTCTGCAACAGGTCCTGACCGGATTTCAACAGCTGATCGAGCAAGCCACGGGTATTCATGGGAAACCTCCTGAAATGGATAAACGATCCGACCCGCAGGGTAAGGCGAAGTCGTTCTGGCCAGATTTCAGGAGTGCTTCCGGATGTTGCAGATGCGCGCGCGAGCCGGTCAGGCCATTCGATAAAAACGATATACACTGCAAATATTCTAAAAATCACGCCTGAGTCGTTCTTCCATGATGACGCTACGCCAGATCCGCCACTTCATCGCCGTGGCCGAAACCGGCTCGATCTCCGCCGCCGCGCAAGCCGTGTTCATTTCCCAATCGACCCTGACGCTGGCCATTCAGCAGCTGGAAGAGGAGATCGGCGTCAACCTGTTCAGCCGCCACGCCAAAGGCATGACCCTTACCCACCAGGGGCATCAGTTCCTGCGTCAGGCGCACCTGATTCTCGCCACCGTGGAAAACGCCAAACGCAGCCTGCAGCAAGGGGCCGAGCAAGTGGCCGGTCAGTTGGTGATCGGGGTAACGAGCCTAGTGGCGGGCTATTACCTGGCGGATCTGCTGACCCGCTTTCAGCGCGCCTACCCCAACGTCGACATCCGGGTGATGGAAGACGAACGCCCCTACATCGAGCATTTGCTGGTCAGCGGCGAAATCGACATCGGCGTGCTGATCCTTTCAAACCTCGAAGACCGTCACGCCCTGCAGACGGAAGTTCTGACCCACTCGCCCTACCGACTCTGGTTGCCCGCCCAGCACCCGTTGCTCGACCAGGACAATATCAATCTGGCGGACGTCGCCCATGAGCCGCTGATTCAGCTCAACGTCGACGAAATGGGCAGCAACGCCCAGCGCATCTGGTCGCGCGCGGGGTTGCAGCCGAAAGTGACTTTACGCACGGCCTCGACCGAAGCGGTGCGCAGCCTGGTGGCGGCGGGACTCGGGGTGTCGATCCAGCCGGACATGACCTACCGCCCCTGGTCGCTGGAAGGCGACATCATCGAGGCCCGCCCTATTGCCGACCTGACCCAGACGCTGGACGTGGGTCTGGCATGGCGTCGCGGCACGGCTCGGCCATCATTGGTCGACCCGTTTCTTAGCGTCGCCCGCGAACAGCCGCATCCGGGGCGCAGGCCATCGATTTAATCGAACGCTGCGTTCTGTATTTAGAATTTGTCGACCACTGCAGGGGGTATTAGGCTCTGAGGCTTGGGGAACAAAAAGTTTCAACACGTTTCAAGGCTGAACACCGTCCTGTGGGAGTGAGCTTGCTCACGATGGAAGCTGTTCCACCCATGCAAGTGTGTCCGGAGCGAAGGACTGTTCGTGAGCAAGCTCACTTCCACAGTCGATCAGTTGACCGTTCAACCGCTGAGCATCACCACCGAATTAAGGAAGCTTCGAACAATGGCTGGCGACGCGAACCCACAACTCTCTACCGCTTTGCTCATCGATGGCGAACAGGTCGCAGGTCAGGGTTTTGTCGAGCCGATCCTCAACCCGGCCACCGGCGAGGTTCTGACCCATATTGCCGAGGCCAGCACCGAGCAGGTCGAGAGCGCCATTCTGGCCGCCAACCGCGCCTTCCCCGCCTGGTCACGGACCACGCCGCAGCAACGCTCGAACATCCTGCTGGGCATCGCCGATGCCATCGAAAGGAACGCCGATCACCTCGCGCAACTGGAAGCCCTCAATTGCGGCAAGCCCCTGCACCTGGCGCGTCAGGACGACCTGACCGCGACGGTCGACGTGTTCCGCTTCTTTGCCGGTGCCGTGCGCTGCCAGACCGGCCAGCTCTGCGGCGAATACGTGCCGGGCTACACCAGCATGGTGCGGCGTGACCCGATTGGCGTGGTCGCCTCGATTGCGCCGTGGAACTACCCGATCATGATGGCTGCCTGGAAAATCGCCCCGGCCCTGGCGGCAGGCAACACCGTGGTATTCAAACCCTCCGAACACACACCGCTGTCGGTGCTGGCGCTGGCCCCGGTGTTCGCCGAGCTGTTGCCCAAGGGCGTGATCAACATCATTTGCGGAGGCGGCGAAGGGGTCGGCAGTCATCTGGTCAGCCACCCGAAGATCCGCATGGTCTCGCTGACCGGGGATATCGTCACCGGCCAGAAGATCCTTCAGGCCGCCGCGAAAACCCTCAAACGCACCCACCTCGAACTGGGCGGCAAGGCGCCGGTGATCGTCTGCAACGACGCCGACATCGCCGCCGTGGTCGAGGGCGTGCGCACCTACGGCTATTACAACGCCGGTCAGGATTGCACCGCCGCGTGTCGCATCTACGCCCAGGCCGGGATTCACGACCAGCTGGTCGCCGAACTGGGCGCGGCGGTCAATAGCCTGCGCTTTGCCGGCAAGCGCGATGCCGATAACGAAATCGGTCCGCTGATCAGCACCCGTCAGCGCGACCGCGTCGCCAGTTTCGTCGAACGCGCCCTGAGCCAGCCGCACATCGAGCGGGTTACCGGCGCTGCCGTGCATTCAGGCCCCGGTTTCTTCTATCAGCCAACGCTGCTCGCGGGCTGCAAACAGGGCGATGAAATCGTCCAGCGCGAAGTGTTCGGCCCGGTGGTGACCGTGACCCGCTTCGACGAGCTGTCGCAAGCCGTGGACTGGGCCAACGATTCCGAATACGGCCTGGCTTCGTCGATCTGGACGCAGAATCTGGACAAGGCCATGCAGGTCGCGGCGCGCCTGCAATACGGCTGCACCTGGATCAACAGCCATTTCATGCTGGTCAGCGAAATGCCCCACGGCGGCTTGAAGCGCTCGGGGTATGGCAAGGATTTGTCCAGCGATTCGCTTCAGGACTACAGCGTGGTGCGCCACATCATGGCCCGTCACGGCAACGATCTGACTTGAACAGGAGCGCCATTTCGGCTTCATCCAACACCGCTACGCTAATAAGAGCTTGAAACAAGCACGCAGCACCGCGTCACCGTTCAAAACTGCCCCGACCATAATTTGAAAAAGAGGGAACCCCACCATGTCAGTGCAAAAGACTGCGCTTCTGAGCGCCATCATCACCGCGTTGTTCGCCAGCGGCACCGTGCAGGCGGCCGAAACGCTCAAGGCTGTCGGCGACGGCGAAGGCCAGCTGGATATCGTGGCGTGGCCGGGTTACATCGAACGGGGCGAAAGCGACAAGGCCTATGACTGGGTCAGCGGTTTCGAAAAGGAGACCGGTTGCAAGGTCAACGTCAAGACCGCCGCGACCTCCGACGAGATGGTCAGCCTGATGACCAAGGGCGGTTATGATCTGGTGACGGCGTCGGGCGATGCCTCGCTGCGTCTGGTGGCCGGCAAGCGCGTGCAGCCGATCAATACCGATCTGATCCCCAACTGGAAAACCCTCGACCCGCGCCTCAAGGACGGCCCGTGGTACACCGTCAACAAGCAGACCTATGGCACGCCCTATCAGTGGGGCCCCAACGTGCTGATGTACAACACCAACGTGTTCAAGACCCCGCCGGTGAGCTGGAGCGTGGTGTTCGAGGCCCAGGATCTGCCCGACGGCAAGCCGAACAAAGGCCGCGTGCAGGCCTACGACGGCCCGATCTACATCGCCGACGCCGCGCTGTACCTGAAGACCGCCAAGCCGGAACTGAAGATCGAAGACCCCTACCAACTGACCGAAACCCAGTACAAGGCCGTGCTGGACCTGCTGCGCGCGCAACACCCGCTGGTGCACCGCTACTGGCATGACGCGACCGTGCAGATGAGTGACGTGAAAAACGAAGGCGTCGCGGCGTCCAGCTCGTGGGGCTACATGGTCAACGGTCTGGTCGCCGACAAACAGCCGGTCGCCTCGACCATCCCGCAGGAAGGCGCCACCGGCTGGGCCGACACCACCATGCTGCACGCCGACGCCAAGCACCCGAACTGCGCCTACAAGTGGATGGACTGGTCGCTGCAACCCAAAGTCCAGGGCGATGTAGCGGCCTGGTTCGGTTCGCTGCCGGTGGTGCCTGCGGCGTGCAAGGCCAGCGATCTGCTGGGCGCCGAAGGCTGCGCCACCAACGGCTTCGACCTGTTCGACAAGATCGCCTTCTGGAAAACCCCGCAGGCCGAGGGTGGCAAGTACGTGCCGTACAGCCGCTGGACCCAGGATTACATCGCGATCATGGGTGGGCGGTAGTTCCTTAACCCGCACGCCAGGCGCAATTCCTGTGGGCGCCGGCTTGCTGGCGAATGGGGTAGGTCATTCAACCTTGCAGTGCCTGATCTGACGCATTCGTCGGAACGCCGCCCGCACCAAGCCGGCTCCCACAAAGGCGACCGCGCAAGATTCCAGATCCCCGCTTTCACCAGAGTTTTCAATCATGACCCTTGCAGTCCAGTTCACCCACGTTTCCCGGCAGTTCGGCGAAGTGAAGGCCGTTGACCGGGTTTCCATCGACATCAAGGACGGCGAGTTCTTTTCCATGCTCGGCCCATCGGGCTCGGGCAAGACCACCTGCCTGCGTCTGATCGCAGGCTTCGAACAACCCAGTGCAGGCTCGATCCGCATCCATG
Organism: uncultured Pseudomonas sp.; assembly: GCA_963528485.1. Taxonomy (GTDB): domain Bacteria; phylum Pseudomonadota; class Gammaproteobacteria; order Pseudomonadales; family Pseudomonadaceae; genus Aquipseudomonas. Next base: position 10,586 of record CAURWS010000016.1, read on the forward strand.
GTGAAGAGGCAGCAGGCCTGCCGCCGTATCAGCGCGACGTCAACACGGTGTTTCAGGATTACGCCCTCTTCCCGCACATGAACGTGCGCGACAACGTTGGCTATGGCCTTAAGGTCAAGGGCGTCGGCAAAAGCGAACGCCTGGTCCGCGCCGAAGAGGCCCTGAGCATGGTGGCGCTGGGCGGCTATGGCGATCGCAAGCCGGTGCAGCTCTCCGGAGGTCAGCGTCAGCGTGTGGCCCTGGCTCGCGCACTGGTCAATCGCCCTCGCGTATTGCTGCTCGACGAACCCCTCGGCGCCCTGGATCTGAAGCTGCGCGAGCAGATGCAGAGCGAGCTGAAAAAGCTGCAACGCCAGTTGGGCATCACCTTCATCTTCGTCACCCACGATCAGACCGAAGCGCTGTCGATGTCCGACCGCGTGGCCGTGTTCAACAAAGGCCGCATCGAGCAGGTTGACACCCCGCGCAATCTGTACATGAAGCCGGCCACCACGTTCGTCGCCGAATTCGTCGGCACCTCCAATGTGCTGCGCGGCGAGCTGGCGCAACAGCTCAGTGGAAAGCCCAATGCGTTCTCGATTCGTCCCGAGCACATCCGCTTTGCCGATGGCCCAGTGGACAGTCACGAGATCGAAGTCAGCGGCCTGCTCCACGACATTCAGTACCAAGGCAGCGCCACGCGCTTCGAGCTGAAGCTGGACAACGGCCAGACCCTGAGCGTCAGCCAGGCCAACACCCAATGGCTGGATACCAGCGCGCAGCACCAGCCCGGCCAGCGCGTCACCGCACGCTGGGCCCGCGAGGCGATGATCCCGCTGCATGACGCCGTTGCCGAGGCACAGTGAGATGAGCCAGACACTCGCCCATTCAGCGCCGGTACCGGGGCAATCGCCCATGCGGCGCTTCTCCAATCTGCTGTATCGACGGCCAAACCTGTACTTGTCGCTGCTGCTGATCCCGCCGCTGCTGTGGTTCGGCGCGATTTACCTCGGCTCGCTGCTGGGGTTGCTGTGGCAGGGCTTCTACACCTTCGACGACTTCAGCATGACGGTCACGCCGGACCTGACGCTGGTCAACTTTGGCGCGCTGTTCAATCCGGCGAATTTCGACGTGATCCAGCGCACCCTGGCCATGGCCGTCGCCGTGTCCATCGCCAGCGCCATCGTCGCCTTTCCCATCGCCTACTACATGGCGCGTTACACCACGGGCAAGACCAAGGCGTTTTTCTACATCGCGGTGATGATGCCGATGTGGGCCAGTTACATCGTCAAGGCCTACGCCTGGACGCTGCTGCTTGCCAAGGGCGGCGTGGCGCAGTGGTTCGTGCAGCATCTTGGGCTGGAACCACTGTTGCAAGTGATTCTGGGGATCCCCGGCATCGGCGGCAGCACCTTGTCGACCTCCCATCTGGGGCGCTTTTTGGTGTTCGTCTACATCTGGCTGCCGTTCATGATCCTGCCGATCCAGGCCTCTCTCGAACGTCTGCCGCCCTCGCTACTGCAAGCCTCGGCGGATCTGGGCGCCAAGCCTCGGCAGACCTTCATGCAGGTGATCCTGCCGCTATCAGTGCCCGGCATCGCAGCAGGTTCGATCTTCACCTTTTCGCTGACGTTGGGCGACTTCATCGTGCCGCAGCTGATCGGCCCACCGGGCTACTTCATCGGCAGCATGGTCTACGCCCAGCAAGGCGCCATCGGCAACATGCCCATGGCGGCGGCCTTCACCCTGGTGCCGATTGTGCTGATCGCCATTTACCTGTCCATCGTCAAACGACTGGGGGCTTTCGATGCACTCTGAAAAATCATCGTGGGGCCTGAAAATCGCCGCCTGGGGCGGGCTGGTGTTTCTGCACTTCCCGATCCTGATCATCTTCATGTACGCCTTCAACACCGAAGACGCGGCGTTCAGCTTTCCGCCCCAGGGCTTCACGTTGAAGTGGTTCAGCGTGGCGTTCTCGCGGCCCGACGTGCTGGAGTCGATCAAGCTGTCGCTGCAGATCGCCTGCGTCGCGACCTTGATCGCCTTGGTGCTCGGCACCCTGGCGTCGGCAGCGTTGTATCGCCGGGACTTCTTTGGCAAGGACGGCATCTCGCTGATGCTGATCCTGCCCATCGCCCTGCCGGGCATCATCACAGGGCTCGCGCTGCTGTCGGCGTTCAAGACGCTGGGGATCGAGCCCGGGATATTCACCATCATCGTCGGCCACGCGACCTTCTGCGTGGTGATCGTCTACAACAACGTCATCGCCCGCCTGCGCCGAACCTCCCACAGTCTGATCGAGGCCTCGATGGACCTGGGTGCCGACGGCTGGCAGACCTTCCGCTACATCATCATGCCCAACCTCGGCTCCGCGCTGTTGGCGGGCGGGATGCTGGCGTTTGCGCTGTCGTTCGACGAAATCATCGTCACCACTTTTACCGCTGGCCACGAACGCACCTTGCCGATCTGGCTGCTCAACCAACTCAGCCGTCCCCGCGATGTGCCGGTGACCAACGTCGTCGCGATGCTGGTGATGATCGTGACCATGCTGCCGATCCTGGGCGCCTATTACCTGACACGCGGCGGTGAAAGCGTGGCCGGTAGCGGCGGTAAGTGAATCTGGCTCCCTGTAGAAGCGCTTGCCCGCGATTGCGTTGTGTCAGTCAACTCATTGGGTGCAGGTAAACCGCCATCGCGGGTAAGCGCGCTCCTACAAAGGGCCGCGTGTGAATCAAAGAAATATCGGCAGGCCAACGTGCCTCACGAAATAGCCAACAGATTCAACAAGAGGACAACCCCATGCAAACCAAACTGCTGATCAACGGCCATCTGGTCGCCGGTGAAGGTCCCGCGCAACCTGTGTTCAACCCGGCGCTGGGCCGGGTGCTGGTGGAGATCAACGAAGCCACCGAAGCTCAGGTCGACACCGCCGTACGCGCCGCCGATGCTGCGTTTGAAAGCTGGTCGCAGACAGCGCCCAAAGACCGTTCCCTGCTGCTGTTAAAACTGGCCGACGCCATCGACGCCAACGCCGAAGAACTGGCCAAGCTCGAGTCGGACAACTGCGGCAAGCCCTACCACGCCGCGTTGAACGACGAGTTGCCGGCCATCGCCGACGTGTTCCGATTCTTCGCCGGCGCCAGCCGCTGCATGAGCGGTTCGGCGGCGGGTGAATACCTGCCGGGGCACACCTCGATGATCCGGCGCGACCCGGTGGGCGTGATCGCCTCCATCGCACCGTGGAACTACCCGCTGATGATGGTCGCCTGGAAAATCGCCCCGGCCCTGGCTGCTGGCAATACCGTGGTGTTGAAGCCTTCCGAGCAAACCCCGCTGACTGCGCTGCGTCTGGTGGAATTGGCCAACGACATCTTCCCGGCAGGCGTGCTGAACCTGGTGTTCGGGCGTGGCCAGAGCGTCGGCAACCCGCTGGTGACCCACCCGAAAGTGCGCATGGTCTCGCTGACCGGCTCCATCGCCACCGGCTCACACATCATTTCCAGCACCGCCGACAGCGTCAAACGCATGCACATGGAACTGGGCGGCAAGGCGCCGGTGATCATTTTCGACGACGCCGACATCGATGCGGCGGTCGAGGGCATTCGCACCTTCGGCTTCTATAACGCCGGCCAGGACTGCACCGCCGCCTGCCGCATCTACGCGCAAAAAGGCATCTACGAGACATTCGTGCAGAAGCTGGGCGAAGCCGTGAGCACGATCACGGTCGGTCAGCAGGATGATCCTGAAACCGAACTCGGCCCGCTGATCACCGCCCAGCATCGCGACCGCGTGGTGGGCTTCGTCGAGCGCGCCATCGCGCAATCCCATATTCGCCTGATCACCGGCGGCAAAGCCATCGAAGGCAATGGCTTCTTCTTCCAGCCAACGGTGATTGCCGACGCGCAGCAGGATGACGAAATCGTGCGACGCGAAGTGTTCGGGCCGGTGGTGTCGGTGACGCAGTTCGACGATGAGGCCCAGGTGCTGGGCTGGGCCAACGATTCGGATTACGGCCTGGCGTCGTCAGTGTGGACTCAGGACGTCGGCCGCGCCCATCGCCTCTCGGCCCGCCTGCAATACGGCTGCACCTGGGTGAATACGCACTTCATGCTGGTCAGCGAAATGCCCCACGGCGGTCAGAAGTTGTCCGGCTACGGCAAGGACATGTCCATGTATGGCCTTGAGGACTACACCACGGTACGGCATGTGATGTTCAAGCACTGATACCGTGGCAATCCAGGCCTGCGTAGCAGCACGGCTTGCCGGCGGTGGCGTCGGCAAGATCGCTGCCGCCGACCGCCGACAGCGATGCCGAACAGCTGAGACAACTGGGCTACACCTCCAACTTCAACCGCATCATGAGCCTGTGGAAAACTGATTAGAATTTGACATCACCGCGCAACCCCTGCGCCGATCCATGGTCAACACCTTTGACGCTGCTTTGGATGGGCGGGGGATTTTTGCTATTCGTTCGATTACTCAAATCTCACAGCCCACTCCATTGACCACTCAACTGGATAGGATGGGTGAGGATTGTTAGGCTCCGGCTCCGTACACTGATGACCCCTGACTGGAGCTTGCCTCGTTGACCAGATATTCGCGATTTCCTGCAGGTGACAGTGAGGCCGCTCGTACTCTTTCGGGAATCGACTGGAGCGTGTCATCCCTTGGGCCCATGGAGCAGTGGCCAGCAGCGCTAAAGATCCACCTCAATCTGATCCTCAATTCCCCCGAGTCGATGTACCTGCTGTGGGGGCCGGATCTGCTGTTTTTCCACAACGACGCCTACGCCCCCGTCCTCGGCCCGCGGCTGGACAAAGCCATGGGCGCGCGCATGCAGGAGCTGTGGTCGGATGTTTGGGATCAGGTGCTGCCCAATGTGGAAAATGCCTTGCGCGGCATTCCCTATCAATGCGAAGACCTGCCGCTGACCATGGCGCGTTACGGCGAGATCGAGCGAACCTGGTGGTCCTTTTCCTTCTCGCCGCTGATCGATGAAAACAATGAGGTTGCGGGTCTGCTCTGCGTCACCAATGAAACCACCAAACGCGTCCTCGACCAGCGCGCCTTGAGAGCCAGCGAAAAACGTCGGCTGGAGCTGATTGCTGACCTGGAACGTCAGGTGATCGAGCGCACCCATGAGCGGGGTCTGACCTGGCAGGTCAGCCCGGAGCTGCTGTCGGTCATGACTCAGGACCTCCACTTTGAGACCACCAACCCTGCATGGCGGCTGACCCTGGGTTGGTCGGAGGAGGAGCTGTCGAAGAAGGCCTTTGCTGATCTGCTGCACCCCGATGACGCCACCCGCAGCCTTGAAGCCTTCGGCGCCCTGACGCGCAAGGACGGCAGCTATCGTTGGTTGTCGTGGGTGGCAGGACCCGAGGGCGGCAAGATGTATTGCAGCGCGCGGGACATCACCCTTGAAAAGCAACAGGCCGACGCCCTGCGCGTAGCCGAAGATGCGTTGCGCCAATCGCAGAAAATGGAAGCTGTCGGGCAGCTCACCGGTGGCCTGGCCAATGATTTCAACAACCTGCTGATGGGCGTCAGCGGCAATATCGAACTGCTCAAGCGCCGGGTCGACAAAGGGCGCACCGAACACCTGGACCGCTATATCGACTCGGCGCTGGAGGGCTCACGCCGCGCCGCCGCGCTGACTCACCGGTTGCTGGCCTTCTCGCGCAGGCAGACCCTGGACCCCACCTCCACCGATGTCGATCAACTGGTCGAAGGCATGGCCGAGCTGATCCGCCGCACGGTAGGGCCTTCCATCGCCATGGATGTCATCGCTACGCCAGGCCTGTGGAAAACGCTGGTGGACGCCCATCAGCTGGAAAACGCCCTGCTCAACCTGTGCCTGAACGCCCGTGATGCGATGCCTGACGGCGGCCAGCTGCTGATCGAAACCGGCAACAAAACCCTCAACAGCGACGAGGCCCAAGAACTGCAGCTGGCCGAGGGGCACTACGTCATGCTGTGCGTAAGCGACAATGGCAGTGGTATGAGCAGCGATGTCATCAAGCGCGCCTTCGACCCGTTTTTCACCACCAAACCCTTTGGCATGGGCACCGGCTTGGGGCTGTCGATGATCTACGGCTTCGCCCGCCAGTCCGGGGGTGGCGTGCACATTCAGTCGACCCTCGGCCGGGGCACGCAGGTGCGCATCTATCTGCCAGCGCCGAGCGAGATGGCGGTAACGGCCGATAGCGCAGCCAGCGTCTCCCCCGTCAGACAGGCCAGTGGCAGAGAAACCGTGATGGTGGTGGACGACGAGCCATCGGTGCGTGCGCTGATGGTCGAAGTGCTGAGCGATCAGGGCTATGACGTGCTGGAAGCCGGCACCGGCGCGGCAGCCCTGGAAATCCTGCAGACGTCTCAGGCAATCGACCTGCTGGTCTCAGACGTCGGCCTGCCCGGTGGCATGAATGGTCGGCAATTGGCGGACGCGGCGCGGGTGTTGCGACCGGAGCTGAAGGTGTTGTTCGTCACGGGATACGCTGAAAACGCGGCGCTGGACAAAGGCAAACTGGCGCCGGGGATGCATGTGCTGACCAAGCCGTTTTCGATTCCGGTGCTTGGCGCGCGGGTGAAGGGGTTGTTGGAGGATCAATAGCGCACACTGCTGTAGGAGCGAACTCATTCGCTCCTACAGAGGTCAATCTGCATCCACTCAATCGCGCAAATCGGACTCATGGATCGGCTGATCACGATGGGTCGCCCGCTGATACTGCGCTGGCCACACCGCCTGACGTCCGCCCAGATCGTCATCGGCGTGCAGCGGCCAATAAGGGTCGCGCAGCAGCTCGCGCGCCAGCAGGATAAGATCAGCCTGCCCCGTGCGCAAAATAGTGTCGGCCTGATACGGCTCGGTGATCATGCCCACTGTCCCGGTGGCGATGCCGGATTCGCTGCGCACACGCCCGGCAAACTCGGTCTGATACCCCGGCCCCACCGGAATCTCTGCATTGGCGGCCGTTCCACCCGACGACACATCGATCAGGTCGACACCCAGGGTTTTCAGGCGTTTGGCC
>CAURWS010000017.1:0-17465 GCA_963528485.1 uncultured Pseudomonas sp.
ATCCCTGACGAGGCGCAAAAGCTGATCCAGCACCTGGACAGTTCGTTGCGTTCGGCCGAGGACCTGATCAGCGACCTGCTGGATATATCGCGTCTGGAAAACGGTAAGTTTACCCCGACCATCGCGCCCTTCCCGCTCACTAACCTGTTCGACACGTTGGGCGCGGAATTCAAGGCGTTGGCGCAGGAACAGGGCTTGAGCTTCCGCGTGCGTGGCAGCCAGTTGCGCATCGCCAGTGACGCCAAGCTGCTGCGTCGGGTGCTGCAGAACTTCCTGACCAACGCCTTCCGTTACGCCAAGGGGCCGATTCTGCTGGGCGTGCGGCGCAAGGGCACGCATTTGAGTCTGGAAGTGTGGGACCGCGGGCCGGGCATTCCCGAAGACAAACGTCAGGTGATTTTCGAAGAATTCAAACGCCTGGACAGCCACCAGACCCGCGCTGAAAAAGGCCTGGGGCTGGGCCTGGCGATCGCCGATGGCCTGTGTCGTGTGCTCGGTCACACACTGCAAGTGCGTTCGTGGCCCGGCAAAGGCAGCGTGTTCAGCGTCACCGTGCCGCTGGCCCGCTCGCAAACCGCGCCGCAATCGGCGGCGACCGAGCCCAAACGTGCGGCCCTCAACGGTACGCAGGTGCTGTGTATCGACAATGAAGACAGCATCCTCATCGGCATGAACAGCCTGCTCAGCCGTTGGGGCTGTCAGGTGTGGACGGCGCGCAACCGCGACGAATGCCAGACCCTGCTCGACGAAGGCATGCGCCCGCATCTGGCGCTGGTGGACTACCATTTGGACCACGGCGAAACCGGCACCGACCTCATGGCCTGGCTGCGCACGCAACTGGGCGAGCCGGTGCCTGGCGTGCTGATCAGCGCTGACGGGCGCCCGGAACTGGTGGCGCAGGTGCATGCGGCGGGACTGGAATACCTGGCTAAACCGGTGAAGCCAGCGGCCCTGCGCGCGTTGTTGAGTCGGCATGTGAGTTTGAACTGATTAAACGCCTACAGACCTCTTGATATCGCCGCGTCCTTCCCGGAACCGCGCACTTCCGCATCTCTGAAATATCTGGTCATCATTACGCAGCCCCGTATCTGCGTGTACGCGGCTGCCCGCCGGAACGGTTTCATCGGGTCACAGTCAACAGCTACCACAATGATAGCCATTTGACATAAACCATCCCTGCCAGCCTGCCAAAACGACAATAAAGGCTTCTGGATGTACCCGACCCGTCCTACCGAGGAGCAAAATATCGTGATCAGAAACATGCGCATTGGCAGCAGAGCCAGCCTGGGATTTGGGCTGGTGGGACTTCTATTGGCCGTTGTCGGCTTGTTCTGCCTGGGCAAAATGTCGGTGCTGCGTTCCAGCGCCGAGGTAATCGAACACCAGTGGATGCCGCACATCGAAGACACCCACAAAATGGCCGATCGCGTGACCCTCATTCGCATGGAGGCATTGCGTCTAATCGCCATTCCCGAAGCGGACGTGCAGAGCAACAGCAAGCGTGCCATCAATGACAGCCGCGATCAGCTACTCAAACAGTTGAGCCTTTACAAAAGCGAGGTGGTTGATCCTGAAGAAAGCCTGCTGCTCGGCAACCTGGAACGCTCCGTGGAAAACTACCTGAAGATCCTCGACCAGGTGGTGGCCAGGATCGACGCACAGCAACCGGCCCAGGCCTACGCAGTGCTCAGTGAACAGTTGGCGCCCGAAGGCAGCAAACTCGATAGCCATCTGCGCGGGTTGATCGCTTACAGCCAGCAAGGGGCGGAAAGTGCGACTCAGGCGGCTGCATCGCTGTATGAGCGCACGCAACTGATCGTAGTTGCCATCATCGTCGCCTCATTGCTGCTCACCTTTGTGCTCGCATTGATGCTGACCCGCAGCATCGTCAAACCCATCGGCCAGGCGCTGGAGGTGGCGCAAACCATTGCAGGCGGCAATCTCACGGCGACCTTCGATCATCAGGGTAATGACGAACCCGCGCACTTGCTCAAAGCCTTGTCGGCCATGCAGCAGAACCTGCGCTCGACCATTCGCGGCATCACCGATTCGTCGCAACAGCTGGCCTCGGCGGCTGAAGAAATGAGCTCGGTGATGGAACAGAGCACCCGCAGCCTGCAGGCGCAAAACGATGAAATCGAACTGGCCGCCACCGCCGTGACACAGATGAGCGCCGCCGTGGATGAGGTGGCGAGCAACGCCGTGTCGACCTCCGAAGCGTCGAAAGCCTCCGACGCCGACAGTCAGCACGGCCAGCGCGAAGTCAGCGAAACCATCGAGTCGATTCAAGGATTGGTGGGCGAAGTGATGAACGCCTCGGCGCAAGCCAAGGGGCTGGCAACTCAGGCGCAGGACATCAGCAAGGTGCTGGAAGTGATTCGTGGCATTGCCGGGCAGACCAATCTGCTGGCGCTCAACGCGGCCATCGAAGCGGCGCGGGCCGGTGAGGCAGGACGCGGGTTTGCGGTGGTCGCTGATGAGGTTCGCTCGCTGGCGCAACGCACCCAGGACTCGACCCAGGAAATTGAGCAGATGATCAGCAGCATCCAGACCGGCACCCAGAACACCGTCGGCGCCATGCAGAACAGTGCCAGTCAGGCCGAGCAAACGCTGCAGCGGGCCAGCAGCGCAGGTCAGGCCCTGGAGAAAATCACCGCCGCGATCTCGCAGATCAACCAGCGCAATCTGGTCATCGCCAGCGCCGCCGAGCAACAATCGCTGGTGGCGCGAGAGGTGGATCGCAGCCTGGTGAACATTCGTGATCTGTCGACGCAAACGGCGGCGGGCGCCACCCAGACCTCCGCCGCCAGCCAGGAATTGTCGCGACTGGCAGTGGGTTTGAACGGACTGGTGACGCGCTTTGTGTTGTAACTGACACTCAACCGGTGGCAATGCACCGCTAAACCTGTGGGAGCCAGCTTGCTGGCGAATGCGCAACGTCAGTCAGCCCATCTGAAGCTGATTCACCGCTTTCGCCAGCAAGCCTGCTCCCACATACGCCTTCAGCGTACGCCGATAAAACGTGTCACTTCACCTTCCTGAACACAAAGATCAGCCCCACCACAATCAGCACCATCCCCAGCATGCTCAGCAGCGCCAGGCGGTTGCCGAAGATCAGGTAATCCATGATCGCCGTCACCGCAGGCACCAGATAGAACAGGCTGGTGACGTTGACCAGATTGCCCTGCGCGATCAGCCGATACAGCAGGAAGGTCGCCAGCACCGACACCACCAGCCCCATGTACAGCACCGGTACGTAGAAGCCTGCGCTGTGCTCGAAGTGGAACGGCTGGAACGGCACGAACACCGCACACACCAGGGTCCCGGCGAAGTACTGCAGCGGCAGCGTGCCGAGGGGGTTGTCGGTGATGCGTTTCTGCATGATCGAGCCGCCGGTCATGGCCAGCATGCCGAGCACGCCGAACAGCATCCCCGCCAGCGAGCCGCCGTCGCCAATGCCCTGGAACACCACCAGCACCAAGCCCGCAAGGCCAAGGCCGAGCCCGAACATCCGTGACCAGGCACGGCTGCGTTCAACCAGCACTGCCGTCAGAATCGGCTGCACCCCCATGATGGTGGCCATGACGCCGGGCGCGACGTGCATGTCCAGCGCCAGCAGGTAGCAGATCTGGTAAGCGCCCAGCAGCACCGCGCCGGTCGCCAGGGCGTAGCCCATCGACTGACGCGTGGCAGGCAGTTTGTAACCCAGGGTCGGGATCAGGATCGCCAGCGCAACCAGCGCCAGCAAGAAGCGCAACAACAGAAACGCAAAGGGCGACGCGTGGGTCAGGCCCCACTTGGAAACGATGGCCCCGCTACTCCAGAGCAGGACGAACAGCGTAGTCGTGGCCAGCGAGGCCAAGGCTTTGTTAGCGAACATGGTGTCACCTGTGATCGGACAAAATCGGACCCGGCAAAAAGACCGGATTCACAAACGTTTTGTTGGGGGTTGCAGGCGTGATGCGACGGCTTTGGGCAGTCGATCAGCCCAGCACAACCACGGCGGGCGGTGCGACAACGCACACGACCGGGCTGCTCACAGGCGGAGGGGGCGGGTAACGCGTGATAAAGGCGACTTGCATGCAACCACACGGTTCAGCGACAGCGCAAGCTGCAGCCTGGAACGCGAAATGTGGGTTGGATGCAGGCATTGTCTGCGCCTTCTCAAAGGAGGTGACTGTTGCAGCGTATTGCAGCAACGGGGCCGACTATAACCAGCCACCGGTATCTGCGCAATATCGTTTTACGACGTCGCCACTGTCGATCCGTACCGGTGCCTACCAGCTGAATTTGAGCTCGACGCCCAGGTAGTTACTGTCGTGACCGCCAGCATCGCGCACCGCCTGACCCACGTCATAGTGCACCGCTTCAATGGCGCCGGAGAGGTTGCTGGTGAATGTGTAGTCAGTGCGTACCTGTCCGTAGGCTCCGGTCCAGCGTCCGCCCTGCCCGGCCGTTCCGGCTAACGCAATGTTGGGCTGCACGTAGACCGCATCCTCAGTAGTTTCACGCCATTGCAGGCCGATGGCGGTCTGCACGCTGAGCCTGGCGATCGGCTTGACCGTGATCGACGGCTTCAGATGAAGGATGTTGGCGTAACCGGTATAGCCGCCCAGCGAGAAATAATAGCCGTTGGGGAATAACGGGTTGAATGTCCCCAGCGTGCCATCGCCGCCGTGCCGGTCGCCCGAGGCGGCGTCCAGCTGCAGGCCAAGGCGTGGCGTCCATGCCACGTCGGCGAAGGTATAGCCCACCCGACTCCCACCCGCCCAGGCGCGAATGCTCTTGGAACCCACCGAACCGGTCTGCCCCATCGCTTCCAGATCCCAGTCGTAACCTTCGGCCGCACCGCCCAGGCGAGCGTCGAAGATGTTTCGGTGTTCGGCGCCGCTGGCATCCAGATAGCTGGCCTCGTCGCGCTCGAACAGGCCGACGTAGGCCGACAGCTCATTGCTCCCGCCCACCAGCCGCTCGACCCTCAACATGTGGAAGCGAAAATCATGATTGGAGCGGTCGTCGAAATGGCGGTCGTCCTGGTACTGCACAGGTCGGCTGGCGATACCGATGAAGCGCCACAACCCGGTTTCCCAGTCCGCCCAGAGCGCATCGAAGGACTGCCGCACGTTCGGGCCGTCCCGCGAGGAAATGAAGCGTTGCAAGTCGAAGGCAAAATCCTGACGCCCCACGCGCGCCTTGAACGTGTTATCACCGAACCTGTTGATGTATTCGAGAAATGCCAGACGCAGGTCCGTGCGGTTCTGGTCGGCGCCCCCAAGGGTGGTCTTGTCGTAGGCGCGCGCGTCTTCAAGCTGAGTGAAGAGACGCCAGTTTTCGTTGAAGTGCAGGTCCGCGTGGACCTGAAAACGCTGCAGCAGATAAGCGTCCCGCGCCGTGTTGCGGGTGCCGAAACTGCTGGCGTCATTCATTTCAAAGCGCTCGCGCAGGGTGCTGCCCAAGGACAGGTATGTCTGCGGGTCGCTGTCAGACAACGAGATGTACTTGAGGCTGTCCAGCGGTTGGGTCCTGAGCGCAGGGTCGGCCAGCACCGACCAGTCTTCCTGCCAACGATTGGTCTTGACGACAGGTCGCGAGGTGCTGTCGTCGGCGTGGGCCTGAGCGCCGATCAACGGCAGACTTACCGCCAGCCAGACACCGCTCAGACCCCGACTGAGTCGTCCACTGCCCACCGGTCAACCCGCTTTGGTGAGTTGATGGATTTCAGCGACGTAACCACCGGGGAACTCCACCACCGCGGCGTCGCGGCCTTCGCTGTTGAACGGCTCGACCAGGGTTTTGACCCCGGCAGCCCTGGCTTTGGTCAGGGTGTCCTGCAGGTTGCTGACTTCGTAACCGGTGGTGTCGTGACCGAACGGATACGGCAGATGGCCATCGGTGGCCAGCACGACCATCTTGCCGAACGGCGATTCGATGCGGATGCGCTCATAGGTCACGTCAGCCCGACCGATCTCGACGCCCGGCGCCTTTTTGGTGTCGCTCACCACCTTGCCATGGGAGAAGGCCACGAACGATTTGACGAACGCTGCCGCGCGGTCCTTCGAAACATAGACGCGGTTTTCCGGCACGGTCTGGAACGGCGCATAGCTAGGGACTTTGGTGTGCCAGTACAGCTGCATGTTGACGCCACCCGGCCATTGCACCACGGCATCGCGGCCAATCGGGTCGGGGAAGTCGGACACGATCACGTCAGCGCCAGCCTTGCGTGCTTCCTTAAGGGCCAGGTCCATGTCCTTGACCAGATAACCGTTACGCTCCTGACCGAACGGGCGCGGAATCGGCGTGGTGAACCCGAACAGCGACACAGTGCCCACCGGCGTCTGGATCAATTGTGATGTGGTGCTGCTCGGCACCGGCAGCACGTTGACCACCACCTGTGGCGTGCTCTGGCCACCAAAGGTCGCGGTGAAGCTCTGCACGAAGCGCTCGACATCGGCGGGGGCAACGTAGACGTGGGAAGTGTCGTATTGCGGGGCCACGGCGACCGCGACCGGCGTCTGGGCAAACGCTGCAGTCGGGGCAACCACTGCTGTCATGGGTCCGGCAAGGCCAAAGACAGTGGCTGAAATCATCAGAAATCGGGCGCGCATGCACATCATCTCCAGGAACGAATAATGCGCTCATGGTCGGCGGGCAGGCCTGCGGGAGATTGAATGGACGTGCTATTTACCCGAAAACCCCGGAGCCAGAAACGACAAAGCGCCGCGACACAGGGTGGCGCGGCGCTTTGATTGAGGGGGGGGTTCAGCCGAACAGCCAGTAACCCAGCAGGGTCAGCACGACCACCGCCAGTACCGGACGCAGGATGCGATAGGCCTTGGGGTTGGCGCGCTTGAACTGCTTGACCTTGCCACTGATGCCGTTGCTGAAGCGCTTGCTGAAGGCGTACGCCTGGTTGATGCCGCCGACGCGCTCGTCATCGGTGTTCTGCGGCGCAGTCGCGCGACCGAGAAACGCGCTGACGCTGCGGTTGATCGAGGTCATGAAGCGGTTGCTCAGCGGGCGCTCGATGTCGCAGAACAGAATCACACGGGTGACGTCGGTTTCGTTCTTGACCCAGTGCACGTAGGTCTCGTCGAACATCACGTCTTCACCGTCGCGCCAGGCGTAGACCTTGCCATCGACGAAGATCCGGCAGTCGTCGGAGTTCGGCGTCGACAGGCCCAGGTGATAACGCAAGGAACCGGCAAACGGGTCGCGGTGCGGGTTCAAATGGCTGCCACCGGGCAACAGCGCGAACATCGCGCCCTTGACGTTGGGAATGCGGCTGACCAGCTCGACGGTTTTCGGGCACAGCGCCTCGGCCGAGGGCAGCGGTTTGTCGTACCACTTCAGGTAGAAGCGCTTCCAGCCCTTCTTGAAGAACGAGCCGAAACCGGCGTCATTGTCCTTGGCGGCCGCGCGAATGTAGCCCTCGTCGAACAAGTGCATGGCTTCGTCACGAATGACTTCCCAGTTGTCCTTGAGCACGTCCAGTTCAGGGAATTTGCTGCGGTCCAGATAGGGCTTGGACGGCACGCTGGAGAACAGGTACATCAAGGCGTTGTACGGCGCGAACAGGGCCGAATGGTTGACGAACTGGCGCAACACCGGCAAACGCGCCTTGCCGCGCAGATGCACGTACAGCGTGCTGCCTACGAACAGCAGCAGAATCGCCGCCTTGGCAGCGAAAGAAAGGGTCATGAAGCTCTCCTTGGAACAGGGAATTGCCTGGCTATGATCGGCTTTCGATTCTGGGCGGAGCCCGTAGGAGCAAGCGTGCTCCTACGCCCTGCGGGCAGAAGCGGTATGGCGAGCGCACCACCAGTCATTCTAACCACTGCAAAACACCACCAGATGACCTGCATCAGGTCTCTGGCGGGTCTGGATGGCGGCCATCATAAGCCTTCGTCAGCCCGGTAAAAAGCCAAAGCAGGCAACCATGCGACTATTGGGTCAGCTCCTGTTCAGTGAACAGGTCGCTGAACAGCATGCTCGACAGGTAACGCTCGCCCGAATCCGGCAGGATCACCACAATGGTCTTGCCCTGCATTTCCGGCTTCTCGGCCAGACGCACCGCCGCCTGCATCGCCGCGCCACAGGAGATGCCGCAGAGAATCCCCTCCTCCTGCATCAGGCGCAACGCCATGGCCTTGGCTTCGTCGTCGCTGACCAGCTCGACCTTGTCGACGATCGACAGATCAAGGTTTTTCGGGATGAAACCCGCACCGATGCCCTGGATCTTGTGCGGGCTGGGGGTAATTTCCTGCCCTGCCAGGGCCTGGGTGATGATCGGCGAGATCATCGGCTCGACGGCCACCGACAGGATCGGCTTGCCCTGGGTGTTCTTGATGTAGCGCGACACGCCGGTGATGGTGCCGCCGGTGCCGACGCCCGCTACCAGCACGTCGATGGCGCCATCGGTGTCGTTCCAGATTTCCGGGCCGGTGGTTTTTTCATGAATCGCAGGGTTGGCCGGGTTTTCAAATTGCCCCGGCATGAAGAACTTCGAAGGATCGCTGGCCACCAGCTCCTCGGCCCTGGCGATGGCGCCCTTCATGCCCTTGGCGGGCTCGGTCAGCACCAGTTCGGCACCCAGGGCCTTGAGCACCTTGCGCCGTTCGATGCTCATTGACGCCGGCATGGTCAGCATCAATTTGTAGCCGCGCGCGGCGGCGACGAAGGCCAGGCCAATGCCGGTGTTGCCCGAAGTCGGCTCGACGATGGTCATGCCTGGCTTGAGTTTGCCACGGCTTTCAGCGTCCCAGATCATGTTCGCGCCGATGCGGCACTTGACCGAATACCCCGGATTACGCCCTTCGATCTTGGCCAGAATCGTGACCCCGCGCGGCGCGATGCGGTTGATCTGCACCAGCGGCGTGTTGCCGATGGAGTGGGCGTTGTCTGCGTAAATACGGCTCATGACCGGGTCCTTGTGCAGGTGGCGGAAAAGCTCAAAGCCTATGCCTTGAGCCTGTATTGCGTCCAGTCGAAGCGAACCGATGGCAGCGCCGACAGTCAATCCTTCAAGCAGTCAACCTCGAGACAAGCGGAGAACTTCGACATGAAACGTCGCTATAGCTGGCCCCTGTGGACAGTCGTGACCTTGGCCGTGTTGTTGATTGCCGTGCACATCGCGCTCCCTTATGTGGTACGCAACTACCTCAACGACAAACTCGCCGACATGGGCGACTACCGTGGCCACGTCACCGATGTGGACCTGGCACTGTGGCGCGGCGCGTACAGGATCAACGGCCTGAACATCGCTAAGGTCGATGGCAAAGTGCCGGTCCCTCTGCTCAAGGCGCCGCTGATCGACCTCTCCGTCAGTTGGCACTCGCTCTGGTACGAGCATGCCGTTGTGGCTCAGGTTACATTCGTCAGCCCTGAGCTGAACTTTGTCGACGGCGGTCCCGACAAGCAAGAATCCCAGACCGGTGCGGGCACCGACTGGCGCGAGCAGTTGAACAAGCTGCTGCCCATCACCCTCGACGAATTGCGGGTGGAGGACGGCAAAATCACCTTCAGCAACTTCACCTCCACCCCGAAAGTGAAAATCGAGGCCGACAAAGTCAACGCCAGCGTCTACAACATCACCAACGTGGTCGACACCGCCGGCAATCGCGACGCCCGCTTCGAAGGCAAGGCACTGCTTCAGGGCCAGGCACCCATGGAGTCGAGCGCCACGTTCGACCCGTTCAGCAATTTCGAAGACTTCGACTTCAAACTGCGTGCCACCAACCTGCAACTCAAGCGTTTCAACGACTTCGCCTCGGCCTACGGCAAGTTCGATTTCAACGCGGGCAGCGGCGACATCGTCATCGAAGCCCAGGCCAACAAGGGCCAGCTCAGTGGCTATATCAAACCGCTGCTGCGCGATGTCGACATCTTCAACTGGCAACAGGACGTCGAGAACCAGAACAAGGGTTTCTTTCGCTCGATCTGGGAAGCCATGGTCGGCGCCAGCGAAACCGTGCTCAAGAATCAGCGCAAAAACCAGTTCGCCACCCGCGTCGAACTCAGCGGCAGCGTGCACAACCAGGACGTGAGCGCGTTCCAGGCGTTCCTGCAAATTCTGCGCAATGCGTTCGTGCAGGCGTTCAATACGCGGTATGACAGTGGCAAGCGTGAGGCGCAATGAGCGTGCGGGCACGCCGCCAAAAGGGGACCCCGCTGCAGACGGCGCGCGTGGGCGTTAGCGGTGAAGCGTCCGAGCCGCCGCTGAATAACCGGCCCGCCGTCTTTTTAGCGGTGGACTTACGGGCGGGCTCACAGTAGGGCTCCCCGCCGGCTGCACCGGGCGGACAATGCCGGCGGCATAGTCCGCAGGGGACAACTCTCCCCCCATCCCTGGCGCGCCTCTGGCTTTTTCGATATTTGTGACCATCACCGGGGCCCAGTTACGTGCCGCTCTAAGGCGTGAACCTTCCTCGATCTCCGGCTCCACGAGATCGGTCATGAGCGCCCCAAGCGTGTTTTTCGCGTCATCGACCACGACGCCTGTGACCGTCATGAAGTGGAAGGGACCGTGATCCTCGTCCAGTTCGTTATTGACCTTCGAATTCGCAAAAACCAGCCCTTGTCCCAGCTTGACACCCAGTTTTGTCTCGTCGATCTCTGGCGGGGTCCTGTTACGAAAAACGGCCCCTAACGCCTCGGTCGTCGTGATGTTGATAGCTTGCTTGCCCCAACCGACAGCTTCCACATTCGGGTTTCGATCAACGCCCTCTGCGTCCCCTTCAGCCTCCGCAGCGTAGTTGAAAGGCCGGGTATCCCCCGCCAGATACGCAATCAGGTATTCCGTCGACTGAATGCAGCTTTCAGGAATCGAGAATTTGGTCGACAAGATGCTGTATGTTCCCTGCCGCTTCTCCGAGTAAAGCGATTCGGGGACGTTGAGTTTTCCGGGCGTGAGCTGACTGTCGAACGTGTTCGAGTTGCCCTCGAGCCAGTTCAACTGACCGGTCAGCACTTTGATCTGGCGCGGTTCGTTCAAGTCGTCGTGATGGGTATTGACCTCGACATCGACCCCTCCAAGCCCACCCAGCTTCGACCACCTGACCTGCAACCCTCCACCATCGATCAATGTCGTCGGGTTGTTTCGCACGAACGTATAAAGGTTCGGCCCATCCACCGCGCCCGCCGGGTCGGGGCTGATCCAGCGGTGTAACCACGGCGCGTAGTAACGTGCACCGTAGTCATACAGACCGCTGGCGTCACGCTCGTGTCCGCTGTAGCGGATCGTCTTGTAGCTTGCCTCTACCGCCGAGCGCGCAGCCCACCAGGCCGTCCCGCCGAACGGGTAATACACTTCGCTGCTGATCAGCTCGGCGTCGCGGTCGAGCTCAAGACAGCCTGAGCCCAGGTGGTCGCTCAGGCCATAGCTGAGGAAGTCATTCGCCATCCCGTCAGGCCGCCCCTCATCCCAATGCAACAGGCGGCAGGTGAAGCCCTCGCTCTGCAGGGTCAGCACCGCCAATCGTTCTCCCTTGGCCGTTTTATGGTGTAACTCCAGCCCCGGTAAGTAGCGAACGTCGTGGTAATGCTCGACGACTCTGGCGCTCCATTGCTGTTGTTTGCGAACCCGCAAGCCGTTGCCGTCATAGGTATTGCGCTGTGCGCCATACCCAACCAGCCTGTTACGTGCATCCCATGACAAGGGTTGTCCAGCCTGCAGCCATAACTGATTGCCGTTGGCATCGAAGCCGCTTTCCAGATCCGGTGGCACCTCGTCCTGAAAAGGTAACGCGTGATTGCTGCGGGGGCTCACCCGCATGCGCCGGGTGAAGCTGCCCTGCTGCGCCACATGCCGCACTTCCAGCACGTTGTCGGCGGCGTCGTATTGATAATGCCGTGTGTAATTCGTCAGTTGGCTATCGTCCTCAGGATCGGGCGCCAGTGTCGGGAGATCGGGGCCCAGCCCTGTATTGGGTACTTCAAAACCGCTGGCCTGCGCCAATCGGTACATCGAGTCGTATTGGCGGGTCTGGATCGGCTCGATGCGCTGGTTACGAAAATATCGGACCGCTCGGCTGCGGTCTTCGATGCTCAGCACATTGCCCACTGGGTCCAGGTCGTAATGCCAGTCATACAACGAAGCACCGCTGGCGCGCCTGGCCGACATTCTGCCCAATAGGCCATCTCGTGGATCGAACTCTGCTTGCAGCAACACCCCGTTACCCAATCGCTGCGTCAGCAGTGCACCGCTAGCACTGTAATCCCGCTCCGAGACAAGGCATTGCCGGCCTGCGCCAGCGGGCTGTAAAAACAGGTCAGAGGCGTACCCCGCCCGATCATGATGAAAAAAACGCCGGTTGCCTTGTGCATCCGCTTGTTCGATCAGCTCGCCTGTGGCCCCGTGAAGGTAATGGGTGGCACTGACCGTCTCGGGCTCAAGCAACGCATCACGGGCCAGGGCCTCTGCTGGCCAGTCAGGGGCCTGCATGCCCTGCAGGAACTGCCGGCTCTCGATCATGGGCTGACCTGCGAGCCCGTATTCTTCGACGCGTCGAGTGCCGCCCGGATCATCATGCCGGATCAACCGGCCGCACTGGTTATGGTGCGCAGCGGTGGGAGACGCCTGGGCATATTCAAATCGCTCGACCACTGCCGCAGATTGCCCTTCTTTCTGTTCATGCAACGCCACCGGCCGCTTTTGCTCATCGAGGTCTGTCCACCAACAGCTCCCTCGACTGTCCCAACGGCCCACCAGTTGGGCACCGTCAGCGTAGAGGTGAAGACGCCAGCCCGAATCGACGCTGTCGACCTGCACCGGCAGGCCGCTCAGGCTGTATACGCTCGTCAGGTTCCAGATCGCTTCTTCAGGGGCTGCAGTGAACCTCGGATCGCGGGTTGCGACTGGACGACCCACGAGATCCTGGCGTCGGGACGAGGTCAACAGCTGCACGGGCTCGTTCAACCTGGAGCGCAGGCAAGCGACCGAGCGCACCACCAACCCTCGACCATCCAGTACCGACAGATCGGGCGTTGCGGTGTGGACCGAAACAGAGGCCATGGCGGATCCCTCGCTGGCTGATTCTGAAGCGAGTGTATCGTCGTCGCCGGTTGAGGCGAAACTGACAGAAATGACAGTAGCCAGGTGACAAATCGGCTTTTCGAAAGACCGAATCGTCGCCTCTGTACGACGCATTCTTCTTGTACCTGGCGCCGTGTGCCGCGATATAGTTGGCGGCCAGGCCCGTCGCGCCGATAAGGAGAAACCATGAAATTCGAAGGCACCCGCGCCTACGTCGCCACCGACGACCTGAAGCTTGCCGTCAACGCGGCGATCACGCTGGAGCGTCCGCTGCTGGTCAAGGGCGAGCCCGGCACCGGCAAGACCATGCTGGCCGAGCAACTGGCCGAATCCTTCGGCGCGAAGCTGATCACCTGGCACATCAAGTCGACCACCAAGGCCCATCAAGGTCTGTACGAGTACGATGCCGTCAGCCGTTTGCGCGACTCGCAACTGGGCGTGGACAAAGTCCACGATGTGCGCAACTACCTGAAGAAAGGCAAGCTCTGGGAAGCCTTCGAGGCCGATGAGCGCGTCATCCTGCTGATCGACGAGATCGACAAGGCCGACATCGAATTCCCCAACGACCTCCTGCAAGAACTCGACAAGATGGAGTTCTACGTCTACGAGATCGACGAGACGATCAAGGCGAAAAAACGCCCGATCATCATCATTACCTCGAACAACGAAAAAGAACTCCCTGACGCCTTCCTGCGTCGCTGCTTCTTTCACTACATCGCCTTCCCCGATCGCAACACCCTGCAGCAGATCGTCGACGTGCACTACCCGGACATCAAGAAAGACCTGGTCAGCGAAGCGCTGGACGTGTTCTTCGACGTGCGCAAAGTGCCGGGCCTGAAGAAAAAGCCCTCGACGTCCGAACTGGTGGACTGGCTCAAGCTGCTGATGGCCGACAACATCGGCGAGGCCGTTCTGCGCGAGCGTGATCCGACCAAGGCCATTCCGCCGCTGGCCGGGGCGTTGGTCAAGAACGAGCAGGACGTACAGTTGCTCGAGCGTCTGGCGTTCATGAGCCGTCGCGGCAATCGCTGAGTTCTTCCGGATAAGTGCGGGGCCCTGTTCATGTTGCTCAACCTGTTCAACGAAATGCGCGCAGCCCAGGTGCCGGTCTCGGTGCGTGAACTGCTGGACTTGATCAACGCCCTGAAACAGCGGGTGACATTCGCCGACATGGATGAGTTCTACTACTTGTCCCGGGCGATTCTGGTCAAGGACGAGCGCCACTACGACAAGTTCGACCGGGCCTTCGGTGCCTATTTCAACGGCCTGGAAAAGCTCGACGACCACTTGCAGGCGCTGATCCCCGAGGACTGGCTGCGCAAGGAGTTTGAACGTTCGCTCACCGACGAAGAACGCGCGCAGATTCAATCGCTGGGCGGCCTCGACAAGCTCATTGAGGAATTCAAGAAGCGTCTGGAGGAACAGAAAGAGCGTCATGCCGGTGGCAACAAATGGATCGGCACCGGCGGCACCAGCCCGTTCGGCTCAGGTGGCTACAACCCGGAAGGCATCCGCGTCGGCGAGGCGGGTAAGCGCCAGGGCAAGGCCGCGAAGGTCTGGGATCAGCGCGAGTACAAGAACCTCGACGATCAGGTCGAACTGGGTACGCGCAACATCAAGGTGGCCTTGCGTCGCCTGCGCAAATTCGCCCGCCAAGGCGCTGCGGACGAGCTGGACATCGACGGCACCATCGATCACACCGCCCGTGATGCGGGCCTTCTGAACATCCAGATGCGCCCGGAACGGCGTAACACCATCAAGTTGTTGCTGCTGTTCGACATCGGCGGCTCGATGGACGCCCACGTGAAGATCTGCGAAGAACTGTTCTCGGCCTGCAAAACCGAGTTCAAACACATGGAATATTTCTACTTCCACAACTTCATTTATGAATCGGTGTGGAAGAACAATCTGCGCCGCACGTCCGAACGCACCTCAACCCAGGATTTGCTGCACAAATACGGCGCCGACTACAAAGTGATCTTCATCGGTGACGCCGCCATGGCGCCTTATGAAATCACCCAGCCCGGCGGCAGCGTCGAACACTGGAACGAAGAAGCCGGCTACGTATGGATGCACCGCTTCATGGCCAAGTTCAAGAAAATCATCTGGATCAACCCTTACCCCAAAGATGCCTGGGGCTATACCACTTCAACCAACATCGTGCGGGACCTGATCGAAGATCAGATGTATCCGCTGACATTGCGGGGGTTGGAGGAAGGGATGCGGTATTTGGCGAAATGAGCCCTGACTCGCACATTCACATTGACGGCCAGTCGAGCAGTTTTACGTTTGCTTACACCTGCGCGATTGACGATCTCTGACCTCGCTGATTACGTCCTTTCATCAGTTGGCGTCTCCGACTGAGCAGTAACTCTCCAGCATTAGAACGATGATGCAAACACCATTAAATGGAAATTTTTCTGTGCGCCCGGCAGGCTGCCGGGCGCACACCAAACAAGGATATTAAAATGAAAAACAGAACTATCGGCGCGGTCGCTCTTAGTGTGGCAACAGTTTTTACATTCATGGGATTGTGCTTAGGCACCGCTAACGCCGCGCCAATCCAGCTCCCCGACACGTTGAACATCATCACGGGTCAGCTCGATAGCGAGGACGCGATAAAATCCTACTCTTTCACCGCCGTACGCGGACAAAGAGTCATGATCCATCCCCTCGACAACCCAACTGGCGACTCGCCCTGGACGATCGAATACAAACTTGGCGATGATTGGACTGTCGTCCGCTCAAACGAATCCGTCGTCACTGCCGATCTTGAACCCGGACTGAAAGTCGAATTAAGGGTAAGCCGCAATACCCAGCACCCGATAACTGCGAGCAATGAATTCCAGCTGGAGTTTGGATCTGCCCCCTTTGTAGAACGCCAGCAGCTGTCCGGTGACGCCGATCATCTTAAATTCAACGAAGCGACAACTAAAGCCTTCAAGACTTTGACATGGGGTGGAAAGGTCAATGACTCCAAAGGTCATCCACTCAAGGGGGCTACTGTCGTATTGGAAGTGAATAAAACCGGCGACACAAGCCAGCCGAACACTCTCTACACGTTCGTAACCAATACTGCCGGAGGATTCGCGACGCGAAGTGAATTGGGGAAATGTTCAGGAAATCTTGTTTCCGCGCCTTTCGTAATCACGGACGGAACCGCCCAGCACCGAGCTCAAGCCTCCTACAACAAAGGTTATTGGCTCATCTATCCTCGCGGTAATAAAAATAGTGGGATCGGCGGACGAGCCAGTGAGGAAGTATCATTGGCACACATCTGCGGTATCAAAAAAGCAAACTGAACACTCACGAGGCCGGGTGTATACCGCCCGGCCTCTCGCCTCGCCCTGCAAAACTCAAGCTACAAGTTTCGGGCCATCAACAGTCGCTGCAAAAAAACCACTTGCTCCCTGGACGCCACGTCCTGCACCACCGCCCTCATCCGGACCCCACTCCCCGGCAGTTTCTGCGCCAGCCGCGCCAGCGACAGCGGGGTCAGTGCGCCAAGCCGGGGGTAGCCGCCGATGGTCTGGCGATCATTAAGCAGCACGATGGGTTGGCCATCCGGCGGGACCTGAATGGCGCCCAGCGGGATGCCTTCTGAGATCATCGGTTTGCCCTGATAGACCAGCTCCGGACCCAGCAGGCGTTGGCCCATGCGGTCGGCGCGGCTGTCGAGGGTCCAATCGCTGTTGAAGGCGTCGAACAGGCTCAGGCCGCTGAACTGGCCGATCTGTGCGCCAATCACGACGTCCAGTGGGCGGGGTTCTGTGAAGTTCGGGATCAGGTGATCAGGCAGCGTATGCAGTTCGAATGAAGCGCCCGAGTACGTCAGTTGATCGTCTTCGCGCAGTGCGTTGCCGGAGCCGTCCAGACCACCCAGCCCTTCCCGCCCAACAGTTGCGCAGCTACCCAACACGCCCAGCGCGTCGAAACCACCAGGCGCAGCAAGGTAGGCGCGTGCGCCGCAAATCGGTTGGGTGAAGCGCAGTTGCTGGCCTTTGCGCGTGAAGAAGCTGCGCCACGGGGCGATTGCGCGGTCATCGAGCATCGCGCCCAGATCGGCGCCCGCCAAGGCCAGGCAACAGTCAGATTCGGCGATCAGCGTCAGGCCACCAAGGGTCACTTCGATCACGGGCGCGCCGAGAGGGTTGCTCAGCAGCTTGTTGGCCCAGGCCATCGACACCCAGTCCAGCGCGCCGCCCTGGGTCACGCCCAGATGGCGCACGCCAAACCGGCCGGCGTCCTGCAACTGACACAGCGGCGTACTGCTTTTGACGGTCAACACACTCATGCCAGTGCCTCCAGCGGGGTGTCGTCGCCGCCCAGGCGAATGAATTCGGCGTGATCGATGGCGGTGAAACGCACGGTGTCGCCGGGTTGCATCAGGCTGTAACCGTCAATGTCGCGATCAAAGAGTTTCGCCGGGGTGCGA
>CAURWS010000018.1:0-17459 GCA_963528485.1 uncultured Pseudomonas sp.
CTCGACCGAAGCACTTCCTCGCCATCCTGAACCTGCAACTCATTGAATTTCAAGGGGTTTTAGGTTCCGACTGCGCCGGAAGTGGGGCGAATTATAGAGAGATTCAGAAGCCCGTCAAGCACTTATTTGAATTCATTCCAAATTCAACGTAACGCGCCCGAAAGCCTTCTTGCCGGCCTGGCAAACATGGGTTGCGCCAACCTTGAAGACAAAGCCGCGATCAACCACTTCACCATCTATACGCACACCACCGGAAGCCAGCAGGTCGCGAGCGACAGCAGAGTTCTTTACCAGGCCTGCTTTATTAAGGACGGCAGCGATTGGCATGTCTTCGGGACCCGACACGGAAATCTCCGGCAGATCCTCAGGCAGCTCGCCATCCTTCATACGGTTGCCCGCCGAACGATGGGCCGACGCCGCAGCTTCTTCACCATGGAAACGCGCAACGATCTCTTCGGCCAGCTTGATCTTGATATCCCGCGGATTCGCGCCCGCTTCGCAATCAGCCTTGAAGCCTTCGATCTCTCCCATGGAGCGGAAGCTCAGCAGCTCGAAGTAACGCCACATCAGCGCATCCGGAATGGAGACCAGCTTGCTGTACATGATGCCCGGCGCTTCCTGGATGCCGACGTAGTTGCCCAACGACTTGGACATCTTCTTCACGCCATCCAGACCTTCAAGCAACGGCATGGTCAGCACGCACTGCGCTTCCTGACCGTAGGCACGCTGAAGCTCGCGACCCATAAGAAGGTTGAATTTCTGATCGGTACCGCCCAGCTCGACGTCGGCACGCAACGCCACCGAATCGTAACCCTGCACCAGCGGGTAGAGGAATTCGTGAATGGCGATGGATTGATTCGACTTGTAACGCTTGTCGAAGTCATCGCGCTCGAGCATACGCGCCACGGTGTACTGGGATGACAGGCGAATGAAGTCGGCAGGGCTCAGTTGATCCATCCAGGTGGAGTTGAACGCCACCTCGGTTTTGGCCGGATCGAGAATCTTGAAGACCTGAGCCTTGTAGGTCTCGGCGTAGTCGAGCACCTGCTCGCGAGTCAGTGGCGGGCGCGTGGCGCTCTTGCCGCTCGGGTCGCCGATCATGCCGGTGAAGTCGCCAATCAGGAAGATGACCTGATGGCCTAACTCCTGAAACTGACGCAGCTTATTAATAAGCACCGTGTGACCCAGGTGCAGGTCCGGCGCCGTAGGATCGAAACCGGCCTTGATGCGCAGTGGCTGACCACGCTTAAGCTTCGCGACCAGTTCGGACTCGACCAGGAGTTCATCCGCGCCACGCTTGATCAGCGCTAGCTGCTCTTCAACCGACTTCATTTCAGCCCCGCCATGCCTTATTTCAAAGGGAAACAACCATACAAGATCACCGCCCAAATACAAGTTCTGGCAACAGAAGGCCGACGAATCAGGGAACGATCCGAACGCAAGCTTGCCTCAGGCAGGATTTGGTTATATTTTATACAGTTATTTCATCTTCATCATGTCATTCATCTTTTCCATTTCATCTTTTTCAAAGTCAAAATTACCTATGAACGACACTCCGCCTAAAGCGCCTCCGCTTTATCCGAAGAGCCACCTGCTCGCAGCCAGCGGCATCGCAGCCCTGCTGAGCCTGGCCCTTCTGGTTTTTCCATCCAGTGATGTCGAAGCCAAAAAAACCAACCGCAACCTCGAACTGGAAACGCCGGTCGAGCAGTTCAAGCAAGAACAAGACGCTCAAGATCAGTCTCAAGCCACAGAACTCCCTGCACAATCTCCGTTCGCCCAGATCGAAAACAGCGACGACGAGTCTGACAACACCGCTAAAACCGAGCCCGAAGCCGCGCCTGCCAAGTCTGCAAAAGAAGTCGCTGCCGCTGCTAAAAGCCCGACTCACAAGGAAGTTGTTGTCTCCAAGGGCGACACCCTCTCTACCCTGTTCGAGAAAGTCGGCCTTCCGCCAGCAGCGGTTCATGAGGTCATGGCCAGCGACAAGCAGGCCAAACAGTTCAGCCAACTGAAGAACGGCCAGATCCTGCAGTTCGAGCTGACCCCTGATGGCAACCTCAAGCAGCTGCACAGCAAACTGACCGACCTGGAAAGCATCAGCCTCTCCCGAACGGAAAAGGGCTACACGTTTACCCGCGATGTCAGCAAACCCAACGTACGCACGGCCTACGTTCACGGGGTGATCAACAACTCCTTGTCGCAATCGGCCCAGCGCGCCGGCCTGAGCCACAGCATGACCATGGATATGGCCAACATCTTCGGCTATGACGTGGACTTCGCGCAGGACATCCGCAAGGGTGACGAATTCGACGTGATCTACGAGCAGAAAGTGGTCAACGGCAAGACCGTCGGCACCGGCAACATTCTGTCCGCTCGCTTCACCAACCGCGGCAAGACCTACACCGCCGTGCGTTACACCAACAAACAAGGCAACACCAACTACTACACCGCCGATGGCAACAGCATGCGCAAGGCGTTCATCCGTACCCCGGTTGAATACGCGCGCATCAGCTCGCTGTTCTCGATGGGCCGCAAGCACCCGATCCTCAACAAAATCCGCGCCCACAAAGGCATCGACTATGCTGCTCCTCGCGGCACGCCAATCAAGGCAACCGGTGACGGCAAGGTGATTCTGGCCGGTCGTCGCGGCGGCTACGGCAACACCGTGATCATCCAGCACGGCGAAACCTATCGCACGCTGTATGGCCACATGCAGGGTTTTGCCAAAGGCATCCAAAATGGTTCGAGCGTCAAGCAAGGCCAGGTCATCGGCTATATTGGAACAACCGGCCTTTCAACAGGTCCGCATGTACATTACGAGTTTCAGGTAAACGGCGTTCACGTTGACCCGCTGGGTCAGAAGCTGCCAATGGCAGACCCGATCGCCAAGTCCGAAAAACAGCGGTTCATGCAAGAGAGCCAACCTCTGATGGCGCGCATGGACCAGGAAAAGGCCACCATGCTGGCCTCGAGTAAGCGCTGACCCATGACTTTATATGTAGGTGTAATGTCCGGAAGCAGTCTTGATGGACTGGACTTCGCGCTGGTAGAACAGGATGACCGACCACGCTTGCTCGGCACCCACTACATTCCCATGCCTGACGATCTGCGCGCCGAGCTGCTTGGCCTGTGCGCCAGCGGCCCGGACGAACTGGCGCGCGCCGGCATCGCCGAGCAGAAGTGGGTACGTCTTGCCGCTCAGGGTGTGCACGCGCTGCTGGATCAGCAGAACAAGCTGGCAGGCGAGATTCGCGCCATTGGCAGCCACGGCCAGACCATTCGCCATGAACCGGCACGGGGCTTCACGATCCAGATCGGTAACCCTGCCCTGCTGGCCGAACTGACCGGCATCACCGTCGTCAGCGACTTCCGCAAACGTGACATCGCGGCAGGTGGTCAGGGCGCGCCTCTGGTTCCCGCCTTCCACGAAGCGCTGTTCGACGACAACAAGGACTATCGCGCAGTCCTGAACGTCGGCGGTTTCAGCAACCTCAGCCTGATCGAGATCGACAAGCCGGTTTCCGGCTTCGACTCAGGCCCCGGCAACGTGCTGCTCGATGCGTGGATTCAAGCCCAGCGCGGCCTGAGCTACGACAAGGATGGCGCCTGGGGGGCAAGCGGTACAGTGAACGCCGACTTGCTCAAGTCGATGCTCAGCGACCAGTTCTTCCAGACCAAGGGGCCGAAAAGCACCGGTCGTGAAGTGTTCAACCTTGGCTGGGTGCATCACCACATGTTCCAGTTGCCGACGCTGAAGCCCGAAGACGTACAGGCGACGTTGCTGGAAGTGACCGCGCTGAGCATCACGCAATCGCTGCAGTCAGCTCAGGCGCAGACCAAAGAATTGCTGGTCTGTGGCGGCGGCGCGCACAACAAGGCGCTGATGGCTCGACTGGCTGCGTTGCTGCCGAACACCAAGGTATCGAGCACGGCCGAGTTCGGGGTTGATCCTGACTGGGTCGAGGCCATGGCCTTCGCTTGGCTCGCGCATTGCGCGCTGGAAAGCGTTCCGGCCAACCGTCCGAGTGTTACCGGCGCGGCAGGGCTGCGCGTGCTCGGGGCAATCTACCCGGCGTAACGCCTGGCCAAAACGCAAAATGCCGCGCAGATGCGCGGCATTTTTGTTTGCGAACAGCTTGAAGCGGATGAATCAGATCGAGAACGAGGAACCGCAACCGCAGGTGGTGGCGGCATTCGGGTTCTTGATCACGAAACGAGAGCCTTCCAGCCCTTCCTGATAATCCACCTCTGCGCCCGCCAGATACTGGAAGCTCATCGGATCGACAACCAGGCTGACGCCCTCGCGCTCAACAATGGTGTCATCGTCGGCAACGTCTTCATCAAAAGTGAAACCGTACTGGAAACCGGAACAGCCACCGCCGGTCACGAATACACGCAACTTCAGGCGATCATTGCCTTCTTCATCGACCAGGGTTTTCACTTTGTGCGCTGCACCTTGCGTGAATTCCAGAGCCGTAGGCGTGAAGGATTCAACACTCATGCTCAATATCTCCCGGCGGTAAGCCGTCATAATGCGTAATGACGGCCATTATCCGCTTCTCCTAGAAAATCGGTCAACTATTCTAACGGCAGCCACTAGCTGCAAGCGACAAGCTGGAAGTGAAAATCCTGGGATCCGGCTTCACGCTTGAGGCTTGGAGCTTGCCGCTTGAAGCTGCTGTCAGGGAAGCAACGCTGCGTGGGACAGGCCCAGCCGCTCGTCCAGGCCGAACATGATGTTCAGGTTCTGCACCGCCTGACCCGACGCGCCCTTGACCAGGTTGTCGATGACCGACAGCACCACCACCAGATCGCCACCCTGAGGGCGGTGAACGGCGATGCGGCAGACGTTGGCGCCGCGCACGCTGCGGGTTTCCGGGTGGCTGCCGGCAGGCATGACGTCGACGAACGGCTCGTTGGCGTAACGCTTCTCGAACAGCGCCTGCAGGTCCACCGACTTGTCAACGACAGTCGAATACAGGGTGGCGTGAATGCCGCGGATCATCGGGGTCAGGTGAGGCACGAAGGTCAGACCGACATCGCCGCCCGCTGCACGACGCAGGCCCTGGCTGATTTCCGGCAGGTGACGGTGGCCTTTGACGGCGTAGGCTTTGAAGCTTTCGCTGGTCTCGGCGTACAGCGAACCGACGCTCGCACCACGCCCCGCGCCACTGATGCCGGATTTGCAGTCGGCAATCAGGCGCATCGGGTCAGCCAGACCGGCTTCAAGCAGTGGCAGGAAACCCAGCTGCGTTGCGGTCGGGTAGCAACCCGGCACCGCGATCAGGCGCGCGCTCTTGATTTTCTCGCGATTGACTTCGGGCAGGCCGTACACCGCTTCAGGCAGCAATTGCGGCGCGCCGTGGGGCTGGTTGTACCACTTGGCCCATTCATCGGCGTCCTGCAGACGGAAGTCGGCAGACAGGTCGATGACCTTGGTGCCCGCCGCCAGCAGTTCGCCCGCTAGCGCGTGTGCAACGCCGTGCGGAGTGGCGAAGAACACCACATCGCAGGCGCCCAGCACTTTTACGTCCGGGACGCTGAACGCCAGGCCGTCGTAGTGACCGCGCAGGTTTGGATACAGGTCGGCCACTGGCAGACCTGCTTCGGAGCGCGAGGTGATCGCGACCACCTCCGCTTGCGGATGCTGTGCCAGAAGACGCAGCAACTCGACGCCGGTGTAACCCGTGCCACCGACGATACCGACCTTGACCATAACCTGCCCCTCAACGAAACCACTGGAAAGCCGCTGATAATAGGAGTCCAGCGCCTCTGGGACAACCGTGAACGTGACGTACGGGCACGCAAGCCACTACTATTTGCGCCACCGTGATCCTGGAAAAACCAAAAATGTTGTGGATAAAAGCGCTGCACATCGTCTCGATGGTCTGCTGGTTCGCCGGCCTGTTCTATCTTCCCCGTCTGTTCGTCTACCACGCCATGAGCGAAGACGCCGTCAGCCGCGAGCGTTTCTGCACCATGGAGCGCAAGCTGTATCGTGGGATCATGGGTCCGGCGATGATCGCCACGCTGGTGTTTGGCATCTGGCTGATTACACTCATCCCCGGCTATCTTCAGCAGGGCTGGATGCACGCCAAGCTGACTCTGGTGGTCATACTGATCGGCTACCACCACATGTGCGGCGCCCAGGTTAAACGCTTCGCGCGCGGCGAAAACGGCCGCAGCCATGTGTTTTATCGCTGGTTCAACGAAATCCCTGTATTGATCCTGTTGGCGATCGTCATTCTGGTGGTCGTCAAACCGTTCTGATCTCACGCAAGAGACGCTTTTAACCCCAGACAAGGAAGCCGAGCATGGCCGAACACTTCAAGATCGTTTTCGAAGGGCAGCTGCGAACGGGTGTCGACCTGGAAACAGCACGCCTGAACCTCGCGCAGCTGTTCAAGAGCGATGTGTCGGGCATCGACCGTCTGTTCACTGGCAAGCCTATGACGGTCAAGCGCGGGCTGACCCACGACGACGCGCAACGCTATTTAAAAGCGTTGAACGACGCCGGTGTGGAGGCGCGGATAGAACCCGAGCAGCCAGTGGCCTGGACGCTTGAAGAGATCGAGCCCGCGCCAGCCAAACCGGCTTACGAACCCGCTGCCTCACCCTACGCGCCACCGCGCTCGGCGGTTACTCAAGACTGGCCTGCCGAAGGCGAGCTCAAGGTGTTCACCGTCCAGGGCCGTATCGGCAGATTGCGTTATCTGGCCTGGACGATGGTGCTGAGCTTTGTGGGCATGCTGCTCGCAGCGCTGTGCTTTGGGGTGTTGAGCCTGTCACTGGTGGCGGGCGGGCTGCTGGCCACCGTGCTGGTGATCGCCTTTTTGGTGGTGAGTATTCAGATGGGCGCGCAGCGTCTGCATGACGCGGGCTGGTCTGCCTGGCTGTTGCTGCTGAACCTGATCCCCCTGGTGAACAGTGTTTTCCCGCTGCTGATGATGGTCATTCCGGGCAACGCAGGCGCTAACCGTTACGGCCCGCCACCGCCGAAAAACACCCGATCGGTGAAGGTCCTTGCCGCACTTTGGGTGATCTTTCTGGCACTGGTGTTTGTTGGCGCTCTGCTGGGCGGCTTCAACAAGATCAAAGAGCAAATCGAAGTTACGACCGGCGACTACGAACAGTCGCTGCCCTATGACGACGATTTGGATCAGGCCACACCCGATGTACCGGTAGACCCCGCCACGCCCCCTGATGCGGGCGATGACGACGAAGATCAATAACTGCCTGACCGCATGGAAGCGGTCTCGACATGTGCAACACTGGAGAATTGCATGACCCGTTACGCCCTGGTCACAGGCGCATCCAGCGGTATTGGCCTGGCCATCGCTGAAGCCTTGGCCCGCCGTGGTCGCCCCCTGATTCTGGTGTCCCGCCATCGGGACATGCTGGAAAGCATCGCCATCGAATTCACTCAGCGCTTCGGCGTCGAGGTGCTGTTTCGCGCCTGCGATCTGGGTGAGCCGCTGCGCCTTTCAGGCTTTTTGCTGGAGCTGGAAGACGGCGAGCGGCAGATCGACCTGCTGGTCAATTGCGCCGGCATCGGCAACAGCGGGCCGTTTCTCGCCCAGGAATGGGCGCAAGAGCAAGACCTCCTGGACCTCAACGTGCTGGCCATGACCCGCCTGTGTCACACCGTTGGCAATCTGATGGCGGTTCAAGGCGGCGGGCAGATTCTCAATGTCGCGTCGATCATGGGTTTTCAGCCGGGCCCATGGATGAGCACCTACGCGGCGAGCAAGGCGTTCGTGCTGCATTTCTCCGAAGGCCTGCGTGAAGAACTGAAGAAAACCGGCGTGAAGATTTCCGTGCTGTGCCCGGGCCCGACGCGCACGTCGTTCTTCCGCACCGCGCAGCTCAATGCCGACAAATTCACCGACGACAAGACCATGAGCGCCGAAGAGATCGCGCTCTATACCGTCCGCGCCCTCGACAAGAACCGCGCGATCATCATTCCCGGTTGGCGCAATCGCGTCCTGACGCGCCTGCCGCGCTTCGCCGGTCGCTGGCTGACCCGCAAGATCTGGGGTTCGATGCTCAAGTCGCGCACCTCGGTCTGATCCCCCATTACAAGAAACGGCTGGGCGTGGCACAACGCGCTCAGTACACTCGGCGAATGCCCCTCGAAACGGAGAAACAAGGCTGTGGAGACTCTGTTCACCAAGATCATCAACCGGGAGATTCCGGCGAAGATCATCTACGAAGACGACCAGGTACTGGCCTTTCACGACATCGCCCCACAGGCGCCGGTGCACTTTCTGGTCATCCCGAAAAAACCCATCGCCACCCTCAACGACGTGACCGAAGAAGACAAAGGCCTGCTGGGCCACATCCTCTTCACCGCGCAGCGCCTGGCCAAAGAGCAAGGGTGCGAGGATGGTTTTCGCGTGGTCATGAACACCAATGAGAAAGGCGGCCAGACCGTCTATCACATTCACATGCACGTACTGGGCAAGCGTCAGATGACCTGGCCGCCGGGCTGAGTCGCGATTTCAACGACTTACACCCGCCGAGGGTCTATCACGCGCCTCGGCGGGCTGACGCGAGACAAGCCTCGTCACATTGATTGAGGTAGACTGGCCGCCGTGGATTTATCCGGAGGTGCCCATGGCTACCGAACGTCACTACTCCCCTATCGACCGTTTCCTGCTGCAAGCCGACGCTGCGATGAAAACGCTGCTGCCCGCCAGCGCGCACTCTCACCGCCCCTCGCCTGCCATCGTTCAACCCGACACCAAAATGAGCGAGATCGACACCAAACATGTCGCCGGTCTCATGCGCATCAACCACACCGGCGAAGTCTGTGCCCAGGCGCTGTATCAGGGTCAGGCCCTGACCGCGAAGCTTCCCCATGTGCGTAAGGCCATGGAGCACGCCGCCGAGGAAGAAATCGACCATCTGGTGTGGTGCGAACAACGCATTCACCAACTGGGCAGCCACACCAGCGTGCTCAATCCGCTGTTCTACGGCATGTCGTTCGGCATCGGCGCAGTGGCCGGCCTGATCAGCGATAAGGTCAGTCTGGGGTTTGTCGCGGCGACGGAAGATCAGGTCTGCAAGCACCTGAACGAACATCTGGAGCAACTGCCGGTCGAGGACGAAAAATCCCGGGCGATCCTGGAGCAGATGCGTACCGATGAAGAGCAACACGCCGAAGGCGCTATTCAAGCGGGGGGTTATCGCTTCCCCGCGCCGGTGAAGTTCGGCATGAGTTTGCTGGCCAAGGTCATGACCAAGAGCACTTACCGCGTCTGAAGCTAGACCTCTCTGCCGCTCAACGCAGTTTGTGTGGGAGCCGCCGGGGTGGCTCCCACAGGTATTGACACGAGCTCTCAACCCAGTTCGACGATTTCGTAATCGTGAGTGATTTCAACGCCCGCGTTGCCCAGCATGATCGACGCCGAGCAGTATTTCTCGGCTGACAATTCGATCGCGCGTTTGACCTGGGTTTCCTTCAAGCCGCGGCCCTTGACCACGAAGTGCAGGTGAATCTTGGTGAACACCTTGGGGTCTTCGGTGGCGCGCTCGGCTTCCAGGAACGCTTCGCAGCTTTCCACCGGCTGCCGGGCTTTCTTGAGGATGCTGACGACGTCAAAGTTGCTGCAACCACCCAGGCCGATCAGCACCATTTCCATCGGGCGCACACCCAGGTTGCGACCGCCGCTCTCGGGTGGGCCGTCCATCACGACCACGTGACCGCTGCCCGACTCGCCGAGGAACATGGCCTCACCCGCCCATTGAATACGCGCTTTCATCCCCAGGACTCCAATGCTTGAAAAAAGGCGGCCAGCTTAGCACAAGGCCGTCAGGTCGCTGAGCGTGGCTGAATAGGTCGATAAGCGACACAAATGTAGGAAATTTCTGAAAAAATGTCGAATTGCCGCTGTCGCACTGCGACAAATCGGAAATACTGCCGATACCTATAAGAATGCCTCAGGGCGCAGTTTTTTACGGGATACAGCCATGCTTGCCATGACCCCTCCAAATAAAGTGAAACTCGTCGACAAGCTTCTCCCCTACGCCCAACGGCGTCGTTGCGCCGCCAAGAGCAACATCATCTGTGCGGGCGAGCAGTCGGAGTCTCTGTACCTGATCATCAAGGGCTCGGTGACGATCCTGATTGAAGACAGCGACGGGCGCGAGATGATCGTGGCCTACCTCAACAGCGGCGATTTCTTCGGCGAACTGGGGCTGTTTCAGCCGCTCAGCATGGGCTCTGAACGCAGCGCCTGGGTGCGCGCCAAGACCGAGTGCGAAGTGGCCGAGATCAGCTACGCCAAATTCCGCGAGTTGAGCCAGCACGATCCCGAACTGATGTATGCCATGGGTGGCCAGATGGCCGAACGTTTGCGCAATACCACGCGCAAAGTAGGCGACCTGGCGTTCCTCGACGTCACCGGTCGTGTCGCCCGCAGCCTGCTGGACCTGTGCAAACAGCCGGACGCCATGACCCACCCCGATGGCATGCAGATCAAGATCACGCGCCAGGAAATCGGCCGTATCGTGGGATGCTCGCGGGAAATGGTCGGTCGCGTGTTGAAGGCGCTGGAAGAACAGAAGCTGGTGCACGTACGCGGCAAGACGATGGTCGTCTACGGCACGCGTTGATCGCATTTACAAGCGGGCGAAGATGTCCGCGTAGCGCTCGCTCAGCCGGGCAATGAAATCCGGCGCGGCGAACAACTCGTGCAGGGCGATGTGACTCTCTGCCCGACAGCGCTGTTCGAGATCGCACATCTGATTGAAGCGGTTCACGGCATTGACCATGTCGGCGCGCTCGTTATCCAGCACCATCGCGCCATGGGCCAATACGACCGGCCGCTGCCCACCTTGACTCTGACGCCAGCGCTGGGCCGTGCCGACCATCTTGCGGCCATCGAGATTGACGTTGAAGCGACCGTCACAAAACGCGCCTTCGACTTCACCCAGCGACGCTGCGCCACCCAGCTCGCTCAACACGTCGAGCATGGGCTGACACAGGCGCATGTAGGCTTTTTCGATGCGATCACGGTCCAGATCGGATTTGGGCTGCACGTAGACCAGCGCGACGTTCACCGTGGCGGGGGATTGCGGCACCGGCTCGCCGCCACTTTCGCGCAGCAGCACCGGCCAGCCCATATCGGCGAGAGTCTCGCTGGCTTCGATGAAGCCTTCAAGGCGACTCAGGCGACGGGGCATGACCAGCGCATGATCATTGGGCCGCCAGAACAGCAGCCCGAAATCGGCATCCCCGGCGCAGACCGAGGCGAGCAGATCCTGCTCGGCCTTGAGGCCGGCTTCGACGCAGATATCGATAACCTGTGTGTCCATGTCGGCCTCCTTGTGCTGCTACAGCGTGTTACATGATTTGATCAATCCAGCGTACTGGACTTGATCGGGGCGTTGCCCTTCTCCGGGAAGAACAGGCGCTGCAATTCCACGCCCGGCTTCTCGGCGCGCATGAACGCTTCGCCCACCAGGAAGGAATACACCTCATTGATTTCCATCAGCTCGACATCGGCGCGGTTGAGGATGCCGCTCTCGGTGATCACCAGGCGATCGCGCGGAATGCGTGGCAGCAGGTCCAGCGTGGTTTCCAGGGTGACGTCGAAGGTGTGCAGGTTGCGGTTGTTGATGCCCACCAGCGGGGTGTCGAGGGTTTTCAGTGCGCGCTCCAGCTCATCGCCGTCGTGCACTTCGACCAGCACGTCGAGCTTGTTGGCTTTGGCGACAGCGGCCAGTTCGGCCATCTGCACGTCATCCAGCGCGGAGACGATCAACAGGATGCAATCGGCGCCCAGCGCGCGGGCTTCGACGACCTGATACGGGTCGATCATGAAGTCCTTGCGAATCACCGGCAGCTGGCACGCGCCACGGGCTTCTTTCAGATACGCATCGGCGCCCTGGAAGAAGTCGATGTCGGTGAGCACGGACAGGCAGGTCGCGCCGCCCGCTTCGTAGCTTTTGGCGATCTCGGCGGGTTGGAAGTTTTCGCGAATCACGCCCTTGCTCGGCGATGCCTTCTTGATCTCGGCAATGACCGCTGGCTGCTTGCGCTTGGCCTGCTCGATCAGCGCCTTGGCGAAGCCGCGCGGCGCGTCGGCGGTGGCGACCAAGGTTTCCAGCTCGGACAAGCTGACGCTGGCACGACGCGCCGCGACTTCTTCAGCCTTACGGGCAAGAATCTTTTCCAGTACCGTCGGCACACTCATCCTTCATTCTCCTGTTTGAATACCGCAGTGAAGGCGCCCAGCTCCTCCAGTTTTTCACGGGCAAGGCCGGTATGCAGCGCATCGTGGGCCAGTTCCACACCTTCTTTCAACGTCGAGGCATGATCTGCAGCATAGAGCGCAGCGCCGGCATTGAGCACGATCATTTCGGCAGCTTTCTGACCGTTCTCGGTCTTGCGGCGCCCCAGCGCATCGCGGATCAGCTCCAGCGATTGCTGCGGGCTGTCGACCACCAGCCCGAACAGGCTCTGGCTCTTCATGCCGAGGTCTTCCGGCTGTACCCAGTATTCGCTGACTTCGCCGTTTTTCAGCTCAGCGACGAAGGTCGGCGCGGCAAGGCTGAATTCGTCCAGGCCGTCCTGGGAGTGCACCACCAGCACGTGTTTGCTGCCCAGACGCAGCAGCACTTCGGCCAGCGGGCGGCACAGGGCCTGACTGAACACGCCGACCACCTGATGCTTGACGCCTGCCGGGTTGGTCAGTGGGCCGAGCATGTTGAACAGGGTGCGCAGGCCCATTTCCTTGCGCGGGCCTGCCGCGTATTTCATCGCCTGATGGTGGGTCTGGGCGAACATGAAGCCGATGCCGACGCTGTCGATGCAACGCGCCACCTGCACCGGCGTCAGGTTCAGGTACACACCTGCCGCTTCCAGCAGGTCAGCGCTGCCGCTCTTGCCCGACACCGCGCGGTTGCCGTGTTTGGCCACTGTGCAGCCTGCGGCCGAGATGACCAGCGAAGCCGCCGTGGAGACGTTGAAGATGTTCGCGCCATCGCCGCCGGTGCCGACGATGTCGACCACGCGATCCAGCGATTGCAGCTGAACCTGATCAGCCAGCTCGCGCATGACCGAGACCGCGCCGACGATTTCGTCGATGGTCTCGCTCTTCATGCGCATGCCCATCAGGAACGCGCCGATCTGCGCCTGGGTGCACTGGCCGGTCATGATTTCGCGCATGACGTCGCGCATTTCGTCGGTGGTCAGGTCCAGTTGATTCACAACTCGGCCCAACGCCGTCTTGATATCCATTGCCATAACGAAGTGTCCTTAACCCTGACGAGTGCCGCCGGTCTGCTTGAGAAAGTTGGCGAACAGCTCGTGGCCCTGCTCGGAGAGAATCGACTCAGGGTGAAATTGCACACCTTCAACGTTCAGCGTCTTGTGACGCAGGCCCATGATCTCGTCGACCGAGCCGTCTTCGAGCTGGGTCCATGCGGTCATTTCCAGGCAGTCCGGCAGAGTTTCGCGCTTGACCACCAGCGAGTGGTAGCGGGTCACGGTCAGCGGATGTTTCAGGCCGTCGAACACGCCCTTGTCTTCGTGGATCAGGTCACTGGTCTTGCCATGCATCACCTGACGGGCGCGCACTACGTCGCCGCCAAACGCCTGGCCGATGGACTGATGGCCCAGGCAGACACCCAGCACCGGCAGCTTGCCGGCGAAGTGCTTGATCACATCAATGGACACGCCCGCCTCGTTCGGCGTGCAAGGGCCCGGGGAAACCACGATGCGCTCGGGGTTCAGGGCTTCGATCTCGGCGACGGTCATTTCGTCGTTGCGGATCACTTTAACGTCGGCGCCCAGTTCGCCCAGGTACTGCACGACGTTATAGGTAAAGGAGTCGTAGTTATCGATCATCAGCAGCATGGTGTGCTTAACCTCTTGAAATCTGACCTTGTTCGAACCTTCGAAATCCGTGCCCGGTTGATCGCCCCGCGGTTTCAGCACGTTGCAAAAGCGCGCTGGCGGCGGACGTCACGGGTTGAAGGCAGGGTGTTGCAGGGCCGGAAACTCCGGCAGGAGAAAGAGTCAGGCGCGCCAACGCCAGCGGGCGTGGGCCTTGATAACGCGCATCAAGAGTTTGCTGACAATCGTCACGGAAGGGGTCTCATCTAAACGTTTCGGGACATTAGCGTACCGAACCCGGTGGCGCAACCGCATTCTACGATAGAAAAAAGCCAATGGATGCAGTCAGAACGGCACGCTTAAGGCGTATCAGTCAGTCCAAACGCATGCGCTGCACCTGTCGGCGAAACCTGTCGTCGAGCTGTCTGAGAACGATTCTTGGACACCAAGACGTTTGCCACGTTATAGGATATATTCGCCCGGCTCGATCAAGACCGCTACGAAGTTAAAGCCATTCACAGCGCTACTTGCGTCGCGGTTTAACTCACAACAATAACTTTCCTGCTTTCATCGGCGTTAGCCGGTATGGGTAGAGCTCGTCGAACTATGCCACGTAAAAAACACCTGGCAGCGATAGCATTCGTGTTGATCGCTGCAACTTCTGTCGCGTACAGCCTGCACCAGCGCTCTGAATCAAAACAGCGACTCAACGTTTGCCTGCCACCCACGCCGAGCATGTCAAATGTCCAGCGTCAGGAACCCACCAGCATCATTGAGGTGAGTGATCGAACGTTGCCGCTGGTGCATACCTCGTCCGAGATGCAAGTCATCGAGATCGCCCCGCAACCGGCCGTGGACACGCTGACCGTGTTCTACTCCGGCGATGGCGGCTGGCGGGATCTGGACAAGGAGATCTCCGAGATCATGGGTGGGACCGGTTATCCGGTCGTAGGCGTGGATACATTACGTTATTACTGGAAGTATCGCTCCCCCGAAGAAAGTGCCGCTGACTTGACGGCATTAATGAATGACTATCGCCAACGCTGGGGTATTAAACATTTCGTATTGGCAGGTTATTCATTTGGCGCTGATGTACTTCCGGCTATTTACAATCGCCTGCAAGATAAAGATAAAAATGATGTCAGCAGTATCTTGTTACTGGCTTTCGCACGCAAAGGAAGTTTCGAGATACACCTGGACGGCTGGATAAAAGACAGTAATAACGGTATTGAAACGGGATCCGAAATGGCCAAACTCCCGGCCCATAAGGTGCTCTGCGTGTACGGCGTGAAGGAAAAGAAGAAAAGCGGCTGTACGGACCCCACTGTCGTGGGTGAAGTCTTGCAACTTCCCGGCAAACATCACTTTGATCGCGACTACAACTCACTGACGACGAAACTGCTGGATGCGATCAAGCACCGAAGCGCGACCACCACGCTTTAAGTGCTGAGTCCAAGAGAAAGGCGCCTCTGCAATGGGCGCCTCTTCTGAACCCGTGAGAAGCAAGGGATGCTGGCCAATAGCCAATATTCCTAATGATCTTGTCCTGTTTGTGACATAACGCTTCACTGTTGATACATGACATGGCGATATGCGTCGTAACTGCTACCTTCTCGTTCAGTAATACAAAACAAGAAGGGATTTCTCGATGCTCAACACTGCTCTGCGCCGCCCTTTCGCAGCCTGTCTCCTCTCGCTCGCCTGCTCCTCGGCCATGGCGGCTTCTTCTCCTTCTCGACGATGATCGTCTTCGGTGACAGCCTTGCCGACGCGGGCCAGTTCCCCGATGCGGGCGGCCCTGCCGGATCGACCCTGCGTTTCACCAACCGTGTCGGCCCAACCTACCTGAACGGCAGTGGCGAAGCGTTCGGGTTGAACTCATCGACGCTCCTGGGCGGCATGCTGGGCGTCGCCCCCAACGACCTGCAGGCCTCGACGTCTCCCGTGCGCGCCGCTCAGGGCCTGGCGGACGGCAACAATTGGGCGGTGGGCGGGGATCGAACGGACCAGATCCTGGCGGCCATCACGACCCAGTCCCAGGTCGCCAACACCACCTCGGGGGTGACGACCGTGTTCCGCACCCGACCGGGCTATCTGGTTGAGAACAATTTTCGCGCCGACCCCAATGCCCTCTACTACCTGACCGGGGGCGGCAATGACTTCCTGCAAGGGCGCGTAATCAGCCCCGGCCAAGCCATCAGCGCGGCCAACAATCTCGCCGACGGCGCGCAAGTGCTGTCCCAGGCCGGCGCGCGCTACATCATGGTCTGGCTGCTGCCTGATATCGGTCAGACACCCGCCGTCTCTGGCACCTTTCTGCAAGGGCCATCGACGCTGCTCAGCGGCGTGTTCAATCAGCAGTTGGTCAATCGCCTTGGCCAGATCAACGCAGAAGTGATCCCGCTGAACGTGCCGGGACTTGTTCGGGAAGTTCTGGACGACCCTGCCCGCTTTGGCCTCGCGGCGGATCAAAATCTGGTGGGCACCTGCTTCAGCGGCAACAGTTGCACCGCCAACAGCGTTTACGGCATCGGCGGCACCAGCCCCGATCCGAGCAAACTGCTGTTCAACGATGGCGTGCACCCGACGGTCGCCGGTCAGCGGCTGATCGCCGACTACGGTTACTCGATTCTCTCGGCGCCGTGGGAAATCACCCTGCTCCCGGAAATGGCCAACGGCACCTTGCGTGCGCAGCAGGACGAACTGCGCAGCCAGTGGCTGGCCGATTGGGGCAACTGGCAGAACGTTGGAGAATGGCGCGCCATCGTCGCAGGCGGTGGTCAGAAACTGGACTTCGATGCGCAAGGCAATTCCGCGAGCGGCGACGGCCATGGCTACAACCTGACCGTGGGCGGCAGCTACCGCTTTGCTGAAGACTGGCGCGCAGGGCTGGTGGCCGGGGCCTATCGGCAGACGCTGGAAGCCGGGCCAAGGGATTCGGACTACACACTCAACAGCTACATCGCCACGGCTTTCGTACAGTTTCATACGAATCACTGGTGGGCGGACCTGGCGGCCTCAGGCGGCAAGCTGGACTACGACAACCTCAAGCGCAAG
The DNA here is from genome assembly GCA_963528485.1 of uncultured Pseudomonas sp. Classification (GTDB taxonomy): domain Bacteria; phylum Pseudomonadota; class Gammaproteobacteria; order Pseudomonadales; family Pseudomonadaceae; genus Aquipseudomonas. The sequence continues at coordinate 16,904 of CAURWS010000018.1, forward strand.
TTCGCGCTCGGGGTCAGCGAGGGCGCAGAGAAAGGCGACACCGACGGCAACCTCTGGGCGCTGAGCGGACGGCTTGGCTATGACCTGGCCGAGCAGAGCAGTCGCTGGCATGTCTCGCCCTTCATCAGTGCCGACTACTCCCGCGTCGAGGTCGATGGCTATTCGGAGAACAGCACTCGCGCCACTGCGCTCAATTATGACGACCAGACCCGCCGGTCGAAGCGTCTGGGTGCAGGCCTGCAAGGCAAGTTCGATGTCACGCCGCAGACGCAGGTGTTTGGCGAAGTGGCCCACGAACGCGAATTCGACACCGATCAGCAGGACGTGACCATTGCCCTGAACAGCGTGCCGGGTGTGGATTTCAATCTGCAGGGGTATGAGCCGCAACGCAGTTTGAATCGGGCGAGTGTGGGATTGAGCCAGAAGCTGACGCAGGACCTGACGTTGAGGGCCGGTTACAACTGGCGCAAGAATGATGACGTGACGCAGCAAGGGGTGAATCTGGCGCTGAGCCTGGAGTTCTAACGACCATCAGACCTGTAGGAGCGCGCTTGCC
>CAURWS010000019.1:0-16812 GCA_963528485.1 uncultured Pseudomonas sp.
CCTCTGGATGTTCAATTGCTCTGGCGTGAACACCGGGCGCTCATTGCGGTTGATATTGACGTGGGCGCCTCTGAAGTCACCGACACCGACATTCAGGCTGTTGTCACCGCTCTGCGAGCCATGATTTTCGTTGGACAAGGCGCTCTCCTGCTGTGCGGATATGACAAATGACGGGCGATTGTTCAGCGCCCCCACCTGAGCATCCACTCAGCCTTGGCTTGCATGCGTGTAGGATCGGGTGGGTTTTCTTGTCAGCCGATACCGTCAGACAACGAAGGCCCATCTTGCCGAAACTTCGCTCCGGTAAGATCATGCGGCGCACCGTGCGCAAGCGCGCTGACACACCTGCTGACGGGCCCCTATGGAATTTATCCGCACACGCATCGAAACCCAGGTCATGAGCATGACCGGTCTGGCGCTGGGCCAGCTGGACATGGAAAACCCCAAGGGCGACCCCGGTCTGTTCGGGCCGCAGGCGGTGTGCTGGCAGGTGCACGGTGACTTCCCGAGCATGCTGATTGGCGGCATCTGCGCCCTGATGCTGCAGATGCTTCACCCTCGGGTGCTGGCGGGGGTGTGGGATCACTCCAACTTTCGCGAGGACATGCTCGGTCGACTGCGCCGCACCGGGCAGTTCATCTCCGGCACCACGTTTGGCTCGACCCACGACGCCAACTGGCTGATCGACAAGGTGCGAGGCATTCATTCGCAGATCAGCGGCACCGCGCCGGACGGCAGCTCTTACAGGGCTGACGATCCGCATCTGCTGACGTGGGTCCATGTGGCGGAGGTGAGCAGTTTCATGGCGGCGCATTTGCGCTACCTGAACCCTAACCTTTCCCTTGAGGAGCAGGATCGCTATTACGCCGAAACCGCGCTGGTGGCCGAGCGACTGGGGGCACAGAACGTACCTCGCTCGACCCGCGCCATTGCCGAGTATCTGGAGAGCATGCGCCCTGAGCTGCTGTGCGACGAGCGCACGCGAGAGGTGCTGCGCATCCTGCGCCACGCACCGGCGCCCAGCCGCCTGGCCAAGCCCATGGGCAACCTGATGATGCACGCCGGGATCGAACTGCTGCCCGAGTGGGCTAGCGCGATGTTCGACATCCCCATGAGCCGCTTCAAGCGCAAGATGATTCGTGCGGGGGTGAACCAGACCGCACCGATATTGCGCTGGGCCGTGCGTAATGCCTCGGTGCATCGGGCGCGGCGCAGGATGGGGGTTGGCTAATTTCGGCTTCTGGCCGGAGGGCGTAGGAGTGTGGCTTGGTCTGGGCCGCACTCGTACGATCTGGCGCGAAGTGGCAGCAAAGTCGGTGGACGCGGTGTGCCAGGCATATCGAGTCGTCAGGTTTTACTGCCGCTTCGCAGCAGATCGCCTGCAAGCAAGGCTCCTAGGGCCTGCGGCCAGAATCAAAAGCAGAGCTAGCGACAAAGGGCTTAAATGACCACCATCATTCATGCCACCATGTACGCCCTTGATTCCCCTGTCCCGGACCACTCTTTTCAGCTTTTAATCCGGTCCCGGCACGTCAAACCACAACAGTGAGGATTCGTACCATGCAAGACGTCGTAATCGTTGCCGCTACCCGCACCGCGGTCGGCAGTTTCCAGGGTTCGCTGGCGAATATTCCTGCAGTTGATCTGGGCGCTGCGGTTATCCGTCAGTTGCTGACGCAGACCGGCCTGGACCCGGCGCAGGTCGACGAAGTGATCATGGGGCAAGTTCTCACCGCAGGTGCCGGTCAGAACCCGGCGCGTCAGGCGTCGATCAAGGCTGGCCTGCCGTTCGCGGTGCCGGCGATGACCCTGAACAAGGTCTGCGGCTCGGGCCTCAAGGCGCTGCATCTGGGCACTCAGGCGATCCGCTGCGGCGACGCTGATGTGATCATCGCCGGCGGCCAGGAAAACATGAGCCTGGCCAACTACGTGATGCCGCGCGCGCGCACCGGGCTGCGCATGGGCCACGCCACCCTGATCGACACCATGATCAGCGACGGCCTGTGGGATGCCTTCAACGACTACCACATGGGCATCACCGCCGAGAACCTGTCGGAAAAGTACGACATCAGCCGTGAGGCACAAGACGCCTTCGCCGCCGCCTCGCAACAGAAAGCCGCTGCGGCCATCGAAGCCGGGCGCTTTGTCGATGAAATCACCCCGATCCTGATCCCTCAGCGCAAGGGCGACCCGATCTCCTTCGCCACCGATGAACAGCCCCGCGCAGGCACCACCGCTGAATCCCTGGGCAAGCTCAAGCCAGCCTTCAAGAAAGACGGCACGGTGACCGCCGGTAACGCCTCGTCGCTGAACGATGGCGCCGCTGCCGTCATCCTGATGAGCGCGAAAAAGGCTGAAGAACTGGGCCTGCCGGTGCTGGCGCGCATCGCTGCGTATGCGAACGCAGGTGTCGATCCGGCGATCATGGGCATCGGCCCGGTCAGCGCTACTCGTCGTTGCCTGGACAAAGCGGGCTGGTCGCTGGATGAACTGGACCTGATCGAAGCCAACGAAGCGTTTGCCGCGCAGTCGTTGTCGGTGGGTAAAGAGCTGGGTTGGGACATGGACAAGGTCAACGTCAATGGCGGCGCCATCGCCATCGGCCACCCGATCGGTGCATCGGGGTGCCGCGTGCTGGTAACCCTGCTGCATGAAATGATCAAGCGCGACGCCAGGAAAGGCCTGGCGACCCTGTGCATCGGTGGGGGTCAGGGCGTGGCTTTAGCACTGGCGCGGTGAAAATCCATTACCCACTGTAGGAGCGCGATCCCCGCGTAGCAATCCGGCTTGCCGGCGGTGGCGATTTAACGGACGCCACCGCCGGCAAGCCGTGCTGCTACAGCGTGAGGCATTACCTTACTGCCAGCCAAACTTGCGCACGTAGAACCCTTTCACCGCCTGGGTCAGCCCCACATACGCCAGCAGAATCGTCGGCAGGATGACGAAGTACAGCGGTGGCAATGCCTGCAGTTTGAAGTAGTGCGCCAGCGGCCCCATCGGCAGGAAGATCCCCACCGCCATGATGACCCCGGTCATCACCATCAACGGCATGGCCGCGCGGCTTTGCAGGAACGGGATTTTCGGGGTGCGGATCATGTGCACGATCAGCGTCTGAGTCAGCAGCCCCACCACGAACCAGCCTGACTGGAACAGGGTTTGATGCTCAGGCGTGTTGGCGCCGAACACGTACCACATGACCGCAAAGGTGGTGATGTCGAAGATCGAGCTGATCGGCCCGAAGAACAACATGAAACGCCCCACGTCTGCAGGTTGCCAGCGTTGCGGTTTTTTCAGCAGTTCCTCGTCGACGTTATCGAACGGAATGGCAATCTGCGAAATGTCGTACAACAGGTTCTGCACCAGCAGATGCATCGGCAGCATCGGCAGAAACGGAATGAACGCACTGGCCACCAGCACCGAGAACACGTTGCCGAAGTTGGAGCTGGCGGTCATTTTGATGTACTTGAGCATGTTGGCGAAGGTGCGACGCCCTTCCAGCACGCCCTCCTCCAGCACCATCAGGCTCTTTTCCAGCAGGATGATGTCGGCCGCTTCCTTGGCGATGTCCACCGCGCTGTCCACGGAAATACCAATGTCGGCAGTGCGCAGCGCAGGCGCGTCGTTGATGCCGTCGCCCATGAAACCCACCACGTGGCCGTTGGCCTTGAGCAGGCGCACGATGCGTTCCTTGTGGGAAGGCGTCAGCTTGGCGAACACGTTGGTGGTTTCGACCGCAACCGCCAGTTCAGCATCGCTCATGCGCTCGACGTCACCGCCCAGCAGCAGGCCCTGACGTTCCAGCCCCACTTCACGGCAGATCTTCGCGGTGACGCGTTCGTTGTCGCCGGTCAGCACTTTCACTGCCACGCCGTGTTCAGCCAAAGCCTTCAGCGCAGGCGCGGTGCTTTCCTTGGGTGGATCGAGGAAGGCCACGTAACCGATCAGGGTCAGGTCGCTTTCATCCGCCAGACCATAGGTGTCGCGCCCCGCTTCCATGGCGCGCGCAGCCACCGCCACGACACGCAGGCCCTCTTCGTTGAAGCCAGCGGTGACCTGCACAATACGCTCCAGCAGTTCCGGGGTCAGCGCTTCATCCGCCTCGCCATGACGCACGCGATTGCACACGCCCAGCACTTCTTCCAGCGCGCCTTTGCAGATCAGCAGATGAGGCTGATCCTGCTCCTGCACCACCACCGACATGCGCCGACGGTTGAAGTCGAATGGCACTTCGTCGACCTTGCTGAAGGCGGTGCCTACTTGCAGCTCACGGTGGATCTCCACGTGTTCCAGCACCGCGACGTCCAGCAGGTTTTTCAGGCCGGTCTGGTAGTAGCTGTTCAGGTAGGCCATTTCCAGCACGTCATCGGACTCATCGCCCCATACGTCCACATGGCGGGCGAGGAAGATTTTGTCCTGGGTCAGCGTGCCGGTTTTATCGGTGCACAGCACATCCATGGCGCCGAAGTTCTGAATCGCGTCCAGACGTTTGACGATGACTTTCTTGCGCGACAGGAACACCGCGCCTTTGGCCAGCGTCGAGGTGACGATCATCGGCAGCATTTCCGGGGTCAGGCCCACGGCGATCGACAGCGCGAACAGCAGCGCTTCCATCCAGTCGCCCTTGGTGAAGCCGTTGATGAACAGCACCAGCGGGGCCATGACGAACATGAAGCGGATCAGCAGCCAGCTGACTTTGTTGACCCCGGCCTGAAACGAAGTCGGCGCGCGGTCGGTAGCGCTGACTCGCTGAGCCAGGGCGCCGAAATAGGTGTTGTTACCGGTGGCCAGAATCACCCCGGTCGCCGCACCTGACACCACGTTGGTGCCCATGAACAGGATGTTTTCCAGGTCCAGCGGGTTGCCGGTATCGACTTCCTGACGGCGGGCGAATTTCTCCACCGGCATCGATTCACCGGTCATCGCGGCCTGGCTGACGAACAGGTCTTTGGCACTGAGCACGCGGCAGTCGGCGGGGATCATGTCACCGGCCGAGAGCACAATCAGATCGCCCGGCACCAGTTGTTTGATCGGCAGCTCGATGCGCTGGGATTTGCCATTCTCGTGCACACCTTCCTGCTCGGCGCTTTCGCGGCGCAGCACGGTGGCGGTGTTGCTGACCATCGCCTTGAGCGCGTCGGCGGCCTGGTTGGAGCGGGTCTCCTGCCAGAAACGCAGCAGGGTCGAGAGCACCACCATCGAGAAGATCACAGTGGCGGCTTTCATGTCCTCGGTCAAAAACGAGATTAAAGCCAGCAAGGTCAGCAGCAGGTTGAACGGGTTTTTGTAGCAGTGCCACAGGTGCACCCACCATGGCAGCGGTTGCTCATGTTCGACCTCGTTGAGGCCATGTTGCTGACGCAGGGTCAGGGCTTCGTCTTCGCTCAGGCCGTCGTAGTGGGTGTGCAGGCGTGCGAGCAGCTCGGGCACGTCGCTGCTGGCACCTCGGGTGAGGGTTTGCGCCAGAGTGGGCGGGACTTCGCGGCTGACGGTGGCGTCGGTGAGGCTGTCGAGCATCGCCAGCCGACGGAAGTGCCGGGCGAAGTGGCGAGTGCGCAGGAAGCCTGCGAAGAACTCTTTCAGAAGGGCGAATTTCATGGTTATGTCCCCTGGTCTGAAGGGCTACTACGTCATGGAGCTTCAGGAGGCACAGCCGAGCGCATTGAGCGCTGTTCACGTGTGAACGGCGCACAACCATAAGCCCACACGACCGAAAAACGGCGCGCGGCGCTTGGGCGTCAGGGAAAGGACAGGAAATAGAATCGCCTGCCGTTTCTCGCGTTTGTCAGCGAGATAACGGCAGTGAAAGAACTGCGCGTTATCTTGCCGAGGGTTGGCCGGTCATCGCTACCGGCTGACGTCTGTCACTCGAACAAGTACCCACTGTGGGTCTCCGCATCTGTTGAAAACGGGCGAAGAATACGCCCGGCTGTTATGAGAGTAAACCGCCATCACGGGACCTGCCGAAACTATTGCGCGGGGGTTCAGGGAAGGTTCAGGAAGCCCTTTTCCTACGGCCGATACGGTCATCCCACAAACGCTGAGATGTACCGGACTTCAGGCCTGATATGGACCGAACTGTGGGAGCCGGCTGCAACATTGCCATTGGCCGAACTGTTAAACTTGCGCGCCTTATTCCTGCCCCAAGGCGCCGAGCATGTCTTCCTTGAATCAGGCGCTCAGCGTCGCCCTCGAAAACCGCCGGCCCCTGCTTGCCGAACTGCATGCCCAAGGCACCGATTGCTATCGCCTGTTCCACGGCAGTCAGGAAGGCGTGAGTGGCTTGACCATCGACCGCTACGGCCCGCAACTCTTGGTGCAAAGTTTCCACAGCACCCTGGACCGCGACTCGCTGTTGGCGGCGCACGGGGCAATCAACGCGCAGTTGGGGCTGGAGCTGATGCTGGTCTACAACGACCGCTCTCAGGGCAACTCGCGGATTGATCGTACAGACCCCGTCTATAAAGCCGACGACGCTGCGCTGGAAGATCTGATCGGTCACGAGTGGGGCCTGAACTATCGGGTTCGGGGCCGCCACGCAGGCCAGGACCCGCTGCTGTTTCTCGACCTGCGTAACGCACGGGGCTGGGTCAAGGCTCACGCCAAGGGCAAGCGCGTGCTCAACCTGTTCGCCTATACCTGCGGCGTGGGCCTGAGCGCGGCGGCCGGTGGGGCCCGTGAGGTGTGCAATCTGGATTTCGCCGAAGGCAATCTGGCAGTGGGTCGCGAGAACGGCAAACTGAACCCCGAGTTGCCCGAGATGCAGTTCATTCAGTCCGATTACTTCCCGGCGATTAGGCAGCTGGCAGGCTTGCCGATTGCCTCCCGTCGCGGCCAGAAGCTACCCAGCTACACGCGTCTGGAACAGCGCCAGTTCGATCTGGTGTTGCTCGACCCTCCGGCCTGGGCCAAGAGCGCGTTCGGCACGGTGGATCTGCTGCGCGACTACCAGAGCCTACTCAAACCGGCCCTGCTGACTACCGCTGAAAACGGCGTGCTGATCTGCTGCAACAACCTGGCGAAGGTGAGCATGGACGACTGGCGCGATCAGGTGCTGCGCTGCGCGAGCAAGATCGGCCGACCTGTTCGCGACTGCCAGGTGCTCACGCCTGGCGCCGACTTTCCGTCGTTGGATCAGCAGCCCCCTCTCAAGACCTTGATCTTGCAGCTTTGATCACGCACTGATCGCAAGGAAATTTCCTACAACCAGCAAGGCAATCGACTTCGGAACCAGATTGGCGTGCCATACTCAAAGGCACCTCATATCGAGAGAGTTGGCGACCTGTATGCCCAAAGGATTGAAACGCGCCATCGGCGCTTTGCTGGCCGCCTTCGCCCTTTACAGTGTGCTGGGGTTCTTCATCCTGCCCGGCATCGCGCTGCGGGTGATCAATCAGCAACTGGCGAACTACTCCACGGTTCCGGCGACCCTCACCCGCCTCGAACTCAATCCCTATACCCTTGAAGTGACTCTTTGGGGTCTGAACATCGGCGCCCCGGGCAAGGAGCAGATCGGCTTCGAGCGGCTGTACGCCAACCTGCAGATCGACAGCCTCTGGACCAAAGCCCTGCACCTGACTGCCGTGGAGCTGGACAAGCCCAAGACCGAGCTGCTGTTTGCCAAGGACGGCACGCTCAACCTGGCCGGGCTGTTCAAGCTGCCCGCGAGCGAGCCCGCCCAACCTGACGAGCCGCCGAGCAAGCCGTTCCCGTTGCGCGTCGACGAGATCAAACTGGCCGACGGCTATGTGCACTTCCAGGACCTGCGCCCCAGCGAACCCATCGAGTTTCTCTACGACACGCTGAATTTCGAGCTGAAAAACCTCAGCACCCTGCCCGAAGACAACGCCGACATGACCTTGGTCGCGGCAGGCCCCGAAGGCGGTCAGATCGACTGGGTGGGCAAGATCAGCCTGGTGCCGATCAGCTCCGAGGGCACTCTGAAAGTCACCGACGGCAAGATGAAAGTCTGGTGGCCCTACGTGCGTGACGCCCTGCCGCTGGTGCTCAAGGATGGCGTGCTCAACCTCGAAACCCATTACACGCTCAACCTGGCGAAAGAAACCGAAATGCGCCTGGACAACACGTCCATCAAGGTCGCGCCGTTCGCCATCGATGCACCCGACGGTCGTCCGCTGGTGCGCCTGAAGAATCTTGAAGTCAGCGAAACCTCGCTGGATCTGGCCAAACAACTGGTTACCGTGGGCAAGATCCGCAGCCAGGGCCTCGAAACCTGGGCCGCGCGGGAAGCCGACGGGCAGCTCGACTGGCAAAAGCTGTTCGCCAGTCAGCCCTCGAAGAAAGAGCAGAAAAAAGCCGAAGTCGAGAAGCAGCAACCCGCCACCGCGTCGGGCGCCGAGACCACGGCGAGCAAAGAACCCGCAGCGCCGAGCAAGCCCTGGCAGGTACTGTTGCGCGACACCCAGCTGCGCGACTACCGCGTGCATCTGGCCGACAAAGTGCCCAAGGAGCCGGTGGCGCTGGACGTTGGCCCGCTCAATCTGGACATGACTAACTTCGACAGCCTCAACCAATCGCCCTTCAAGCTCAAGCTCGACACCGGGCTAGGCAAACAGGGCAAGCTGACGGCCGAAGGCGAGGTCAATCTGGCGCCGGTCAGCGCCAAGCTCAACGTCACCACCCGCGACATCGACCTGCGTCTGGCTCAGTCCTATGTCACGCCGTTCATTCGCCTTGAAGTGCGCAGCGGCATGCTCAACACCGACCTGGCGGTTGACCTCAAGAGCACCGAACCGCTGGCGCTGGGCATTACCGGCAAGGCCCAGGTCGATCAACTGCACACGCTGGACACCCTCAAATCCCGGGATTTCGTGAAGTGGGAGCGGGTGAATGTCGAGGGCCTGAACTTCCAGCTCGGTGACAGCTTGACCATTGCCGCCATCAACATGGAGCAGCCCTACGCGCGCTTCGTGATCGCCGATGACCGCACCACCAACATCGACGACCTGCTGATTCCGCAGCCCGCTGATGCGCCAAAAGCAGCGCCCCAGCCCAAAACAGCGTCGGCCAGCAAACCGATGGGCATTCATATCGGCGAGGTGAACATCAACAATGGCTCGGCCAACTTTGCCGACTTCAGCCTCACCCCCAACTTCGCCACAGCCGTGCAGCAGCTCAACGGCAAGATCGGCACGCTGGACAATCGTCAGGACAAACCGGCGCCGGTGGACATCAAGGGCAAGGTCGATCGCTACGCGCCGGTGACGATCAAGGGCGCGCTCAACCCGTTCAACCCGCTGGCCAGCCTCGACATCGCCACCAGCTTCAAGCGGGTCGAGCTGACCACGCTGACGCCCTACTCCGGCAAGTTCGCGGGCTATCGCATTCGCAAGGGCAGGCTGAACCTGGACCTGCATTACCTGATCACCAAAGGCCAGCTCAAGGCCGAGAACAAAGTGGTGGTCGAACAGCTGCAACTGGGCGAGAAGGTCGACAGCCCGGACGCCGTGAACCTGCCGCTGAAACTGGCGATTGCCTTGCTCAAGGACGTCGACGGCAAGATTTCCATCGAGCTGCCGGTGACCGGCGACCTGAATAACCCGCAATTCAGCGTGATGCCGATTGTCTGGCAAACGCTGCGCAATCTGGTGGTCAAGGCTGCTGCAGCGCCGTTCAAGTTCATTGGCGGTTTGATCAGCGGTGGGGATTCGGCAGATCTGGGCACAGTGTCGTTCGCGCCCGGCTCGGATGAGCTCAGCGGCGACGCCCAGTCTTCCCTCGACAAACTGGCAGCGGCCCTGAAAGAACGCCCTGCCCTGCGCCTGGAAATCGAAGGCACCAGCGCCGAGGCCAGCGACGGCCCGCTGATTGCCCAGCAGCGTCTGGAGCGCGAATACCAGAGCACTTATTACAAGATCTTGCAGCGACGCGGCGACAAGGTGCCCGCTCAAGCGGCTGATCTGAAAGTGCCGGATGACGAAAAGCCGCCGATGCTCGAAGGCATCTACCGCACACGCCTGAAACAGCAGCCACCGGCCGAATGGGTCGATCTGGGCAAGGAAGAACGGCAGAACAAGCTGCGCGATGCGGTGCTCAAATCCTGGAGTTCCAGCGCCCTGCTCCTGCGTCAACTCGGCCAGGCGCGGGCTGGCAGCATCAAGGACTATCTGGTGGACAAGGGACAATTGGCCGATGACCGGGTCTATTTCGTTGACGCCTCGCTTGGCCAGCCGGAAAAAGACGGTCGCGTCATCAGCCCCCTGCATCTGGACAGTGAGTAACGAATTTTGAAGAACGGGTTAACCACGACCGTGGCAGTCCTCGGTCTGGCAGCGTTGAGCGGCCTGGCCCAGGCCGACACGTTGCGTTGCGGCAGTCAGTTGATCAGCGTTGGCGACCGGATGTTCGAAGTGCAGCAGAAGTGCGGCCAGCCGGTCAGCCAGGACATCATCGGCTACAAGGAAACGGTTAACCATTTCCGCCAGGTCGATCAGGTGCAGGTTCAGGAATGGATCTACGGGCCGAACAACGGGATGTTTCAGTACTTGCGCTTTGAAGGCGGGAAACTGGTGCGCATCGACAGCAAGCGCGGGCGATAACGTCGAGGCGATTCACCGAACTTGTGGGGGTGAGCTTGCTCACGAAAGCGATACCTGACTCACCGCAACGGTGAATTGGAGTACGTCTTCGTGAGCAAGCTCACTCCCACAGTGATTAGAGTCATCGTCCTGGGCAAGCAACTCACAGTGATCAGCGGCAGATCAACTGATCAACGCTCGTGCAGCGCCTCGGAACGTGCCTTCAGGACCGGCTTGAGCAGGTAGCTGAGCACGCTCTTCTTGCCGGTGATGATGTCCACCGAAGCCACCATGCCCGGGATGATCAGCAGCGGATGCTCATCGGTGCCCAGGTGGCTGCGGTCGGTGCGCAGTTTGATCACGTAGAAGGTGTTCTTCTTCTCTTCGTCCTGGATGGTGTCGGCGCCGATCTGCTCCAGCTTGCCTTTGAGGCCACCGTAAATGGTGTAGTCATAGGCGGTGAACTTGATCATCGCTTCCTGGCCCGGATGCAGGAACGCGATGTCCTGCGGGCGGATGCGGGCTTCGACCAGCAGGGTGTCGTCCAGCGGCACGATTTCGGCGATGTCGCTGCCGGGCTGAATCACGCCGCCAACGGTATTGACCAGCATCTGCTTGACGACACCGCGCACAGGCGAGGTGACCATGGTGCGGTTGACGCGGTCTTCCAGGCCTTTGGCCGTGGACTGCGCCTTCGAAAGGTTGGTGCGCGCCTCGTTGAGTTGCGTCAAGGCATCACTGCGGAACTTGCCACGAGTTTCGTCGATCTTGCGCTGCACTTCGGCAATCGCAGCCTGGGCACGAGGGATCGCCAGGGACGTGCCGTCCAGCTGACCACGGGTTTCGACTTCCGAGCGTTTCAGACGCAGGATGTCCACCGGCGATACCGCACCCTGTGCAACCAGTGGCTCGGACATGCCGATCTCCTGGCGCAGCAGGTTCAGGCTGTTGCGGTACTGCTCCTGCTTGGAGCCGAATTCGCGCAACTCTTGCTGACGTTGAATCAGCTGTTGCTGAAGACCGCCCACTTCATCCGCCAGTTGCTGACGACGACTTTTGTAGAGTGATTCTTCGTTGGCTGCCTGATTGGCCGCCGACTTGCGCGCATCGGCGCTGATGTTCAGCGGACGATCATCCACCTCGGCGCTCAGACGCTCCACACGCAGTTCCATCGCCACGCGGTCGGCTTCGGTTTCGCCGACGTTGGAGGCAAAACGCGTGTCGTCCAGGCGAATCAGCGGCGCACCCGCTTCGACGATTTCGCCGTCGCGGGCGTAGATCTGCGCAACGATGCCGCCCTCAAGGTTCTGGATTTTCTGGATCTTGGTCGACGGAATCGCCTTGCCTTCGCCCTTGGTCACTTCGTCAATGACGGCGAAGTGGGCCCACAGGACCAGAAAGGTGAAAAACGCGATGACGGCCCAGATGGTCAGGCGCACGATGCGCGGCGCGTCATCGACCAGTGCCTTTTCCACCTCAGGCATCGGCTGCCCTTCGAGGGACGGCGAGCCTTTGAAATAGCCGAACAGACCACCGCCGGAATTTGGACCCGATTTAAGCAACACTGATCTGCCCCTTCTTCAACGCTTCCATCACGGCGGCTTTCGGGCCGTCGGCGAGAATCTGGCCACGGTCGATCACCAGCAGGCGGTCGACCAGAGAGAGCAGCGAGGCTCGGTGGGTCACAAGGATCACGGTTTTCTTCTCGATGACGGCTTGCAGACGCTGCTTCAAGCGCTCCTCGCCGGTGTTGTCCATGGCGCTGGTGGGTTCGTCGAGCAACAGAATCGGCGGGTTGAGCAACAGCGCGCGAGCCAGCGCGACGTTCTGACGCTGGCCGCCAGACAGGTTCTGGCCACGCTCACCGACCTGCAGCTCATAACCTTGCGGGTGCAGACGGGCGAACTCGTGTACACCTGCCAGCTCGGCCGCCTGCAGGACCATTTCGTCGTCGACATAACGGGCACCGGACACCAGATTGTCGCGCAGGGAACCGGCCAGCAGCTGGATGTCCTGAGCGACGTAACCGATGTTGTGGCGCAGCTCGCTGACGTCGATCTGGCGAATGTCCACGCCATCGACCAGCAGCGAACCTTCGTCCGGCTGATAGAGACCGACCAGCAGTTTGGCCAGCGAGCTTTTGCCCGAGCCACTGCGGCCGATGATGCCGATCTTCTCGCCCGGACGAACCACCAGGTTGATGTTCTTCAGTGCCAGGTGCTGCTGGTTTGGGTAGGTGAAGTCGATGCCACGGAATTCCATCGCGCCTTGCAGGGTCTGCCGGCTCATCGGGCGCTCTTCGAAGTTGCGCTCCTGTGGCAGCTCCATCATCTGGTCAACCGAGACCATGGTGACCTTGGCCTGTTGATAACGGGTCAGCAGACCGGACAGCTGCGCCAATGGGCCCAACGCACGACCGCTGAGCATGTAGCACGCCACCAGGCCGCCCATGCTGAGGTTGCCGTCGATGATCATGTAAACGCCGAAGCAAATCATCGCCACGCCGGCGAGTTGCTGGATCAGCAGAGTGATGTTCATCGCCAGACCGGAGAGAATCTTGACCCGTAGTTCCAGGCGGCTGAGGGTGCCGATGGTATGTTCCCAGTGGTACTGGCGCTCGCTTTCGGCGTTGTTGACCTTCACCGCATCGAGCCCCGCGAGGGTTTCGATCAGGCTCGACTGACGCTCGGCACCCAGGGCCATGGTGCGTTCCAGGGTCGCGGTCAGCGGTTTTTGCAGGAAGTGGCCGATGCCCAGCGCGAGCGGGAACGCCACCACCGGAATCCACACCAGATGACCGCCCAGCAACGCGATGACCATCAAAATGATGAGGGTGAAAGGCAGATCGATAAGGCTGGTGAGGGTCAGCGACGTGAGGAAGTCACGCATGCCCTGGAACTCATGGATGTTCTGCGCATAGCTGCCGACCCGCGCCGGACGGAACTTCATCGCCATGCCGACGATGCGTTCGAACAGCGTTGCGGAGATGATCAGGTCGGTCTTCTTGCCGGCCAGGTCCAGGCACAGGCTGCGCAGGCCCTTGAGAATCAGGTCGAACAGGTAGGCGCCGCAGATGCCGGCCGCCAGGACCCACAACGTTGCGGTGGCCTGGTTCGGCACCACGCGGTCGTAGACGTTCATGACAAATAGAGGTGCGGCCAGTGCGATCAGGTTGATCACCAGGCTCGCGGCGATCGCATCGGCGTACAGCCAGCGCGACAGCTTGAGGGTGTCCTTGAACCAGGAGCGCGCCCGTGGAATGAGCGAGCCTTTGGTCACGTCAAATTTATGCTGCGGTTGAGCGAAGAAGACTTTTCCGCCGTAGTCCTGGGCCAGCGCTTCGCGCTCGACATGAACTTCGCCGCCGTCGCTTTCGCTGATCAGCAGGCGGGCGACATCACCGTCCCAACCCAGAAGCACCGCGCACCGGCCTTCCTTTAATAGCAGCATGGCTGGCAGGGCAATGGTCGGAATCTGGTCCAGCTTGCGAACCAGAAGACGCCCCTGCAAACCGGCCCGGGCTGCGGCGCGAGGCAGCAGATCGGGGCTCAGGCGCTGGTCCGGCAACGGCAGGCCGGTGCTCAGCATCGCCCGGCTCGCCGGTTTGTGGTGCAGGGCGCAGAGTGTCAGCAGCCCATCCAGCAAAGGATCGTCATGCTGGCTGCGGGGATCATGACCTAGTTGAGCAGAAGGTAATTCCAAATCCACGCTGACACTCTCTTTAGCAGTTAAAAGAAACTGGCTCCTGACACAAGTGCGTCAAGAGTCAGTTCATACCCGGCAGTTTGACCGACGGCTTTATATCATTTTGCACAACCGATGCCAGCGGAGCGACGACGCCCTGACTTTTCAGCAAGGTGCCGATGTCGGCCTGAATGCGGTACTGGGTGTAGGTTTTCAGGCTCTGCAACTGCACCAGGCGCTGTTGCGCGGTGAACAGTTCGTTCTCGCTGTCGAGAAGGTCGAGCAGAGTACGCTCTCCCAGACTGAATTGCTGCTGATACGACGTACGGACGCTGGTTGCCCGATCAACGTACTGCTGAGCGATCGGCACTTGTTGCGTTGCGTTGTTGTAGGCGTTCCAGGCCAGACCCAGCTCTTCGTTCAACTGACGCAGGGCGTTGTTGCGGATATCCAGCGCTTGCGAGGCCAGGTAGGACTTGGAGCTCAGGTCAGCCTTGTTGCTGCCACCGGCATACAGGTTGAACTGCATGCGCACCATCGCTTCCCAGCCATTGTTGTGGCCTTCGTCGCCGCCGACGTTGTTGTCGGCGTTGCGGCCCAGATCCAGGTCAAAACGTGGGGAGAAGGTCGACTTGGCAGCGGCGTACTGTTTTTCGGCAGCGGCGATGTCCGATTCAGCCGAACGCAGCACCGGGCTGTTCTCAAGCATCTGCTGACGGGCTTCCTGCAGATCGGCGGGCATCATGGCGAACGGAGCCGGCTTTTCCAGCTGGTCAGGCAACTGGCCGATGGCGCTCAGGTAGTTGGTCTGGGCGTCAGCTAGGTTGGTCTGTTCGGTGATCAGGTTGTTCTGCGCCTGTGCCAGACGGGCGTCGGCCTGATCCATGTCTGCCATGCGGCCGACACCACGGCTGGTGCGCAACTTGATCTGGTCGTAGATCCGCTCATGACTCTTAAGATTTTCTTGCGCCAGGCGAACCATCTCGCGCTGTGTAAGAACATCGATATATACCTGCGCAACTGTCAGTGCAGTGCGCTCGGAAGTATTCAACAAAGAATACGCCCGAGAATTGGCGGTGGCTTGTTGACGCCCAACTTCGTTACTTGTTGCAAAACCATCAAACAGCATTTGACGCAGACGAATGGCCGACTCACCGCGGTTCAGCGTATCCCAGTGATTACCGTTGTTCTGGGCACGGGTGGTCGGGGTGTCGGAACCGGCACGACCATAACCTGCGGTCAGGTCGACCCGTGGCAGGTAACCGCCCTGCGCGGCGCGAACTGCGTAGTCCTGCGCAATGCGCGCGTTAACGCCTGCCTGCACTTCGGGATGCACGTCCATGGCCTTCTGCATGGCTTCTGGCAAGGTTTGTGCCTGCACGAAGCCGACCGTCAAAGCGAAGGGTACTGCGGTGAGAAATTGGACACGCATGTTGGTTCATCCCGAGAACGTACTTGTTCGAAAACGCAGCATTGACTGCCGCATTGCATAGAGAGGCTTATGTAAGAGATCGGCGGCGTCAGGCTGTTCTGAAGGGGTCTGGGAGCGAACAACAGAAATACGCGATCTCAGAAAATATCAATGTGACATTACGGGTGCGATTGTTTAGGATGTCGCCGAATAGGTCAATAGTTTGGCAGAAAGTTAATTAACAAGCCGACATTCGATAGAAAATAAATTGGCGCCAAATAACTAGCACTAACTAAATCAAGTACTTAGTAGTCTGGCGCCAAAGTTTTGATAATTTTAAGTAATCCAATGTGAAGCGGCGTACCCAAAAGCCGGCCGGCATGATGGATACCAACTGAACGGTAAACTCGGAGAGTCACCCCCATGAGCAGTGTTGTTGCCATCGTCAAAAGCATTGTTGGCCTAGTAGTCGCAGTCTCCCCGGAAGGGATTCGTCGTGTGCTGATCGAGGGTGACCGGCTTCTGGCCGGCGAGCAGGTGCTGACAGGCCCGGAAGGCGCCATCACGCTGCAACTGCCTGACGGTCGTCAGCTCGACATGGGTCGTGACAGTCAGTGGAGTTCGGACACTCCGACGTCCACCACCAATATCGCCGAAGCCACCGCACAGGCCGCACCATCGGTTGCCGAGTTGCAGCAAGCCATCGCCGCGGGCGCGGACCCGACACAAGACCTGGAAGCCACCGCTGCGGGCCAGACCACTGGCACCTCCGCTGACGGCGGCAACGCCGGCGGCGGCCACAGCGTCGTGATGCTGACCGAGACAGCCGATGTCGTTAATCCGAACATCGGCTTCAATACCGCAGGCCTGGGCAACAACGCCGCCGCTGGCACTCAGGAAGACGCCGCTGTTCCTCAGCGCGAATCGACACTGAGCCTGAGCGCCACCCAAACCTTGACCGAAGCCGGCGGCGCACTGGTCTACACCGCCACCGTGACTCAGGCACCGCTGAGCGACCTGACCATCACCCTGTCCAACGGCTCGACCATCGTCATCGTTGCCGGCCAGACCACCGGTACCACCGTCGTTCAAATTCCGAACGGCAACACGCCGTACCTCGACCCCCACGACATCACCACCACCATCACCACGCTGATGAGGTATTTGACAGCTGGGGCATCA
>CAURWS010000020.1:0-16687 GCA_963528485.1 uncultured Pseudomonas sp.
GGATATCGCTGGGCGCGATCTCCAGCCCCCCCAAAGGTTTATTGCCGAAATCCAGCTGAGTGAAGCCTTCAAGCAGTTCGCCCGGGCTGGAACCCGACGGCATGAAGGCCAGCACCACCGCAGTGAACAACAGCAACGTCCTGCCAATGCCCGCGAGCGCGGTACTCTCCTGTGCCTGGTGACGCGGCGACAGGCCCAGCGCAGCGCCCAGGGCCTGGCCACCGGGTTGTTTGGGTGACAGCAGGGTTTCGCAGATGTCGCCAAAGCAGGCTACCAGCAGATAACCGGTGGCAGCCACGACGCTTATCCAGAGCAGTTTCACCGTCAGGAAGTACGCCAGCGTCAGGTAGCCGGCCAGCAATGCGAGCAGGCTGAACCCGACCCAGACCGCCACCACGAACGGAATCAGGCCGGCGAATCCGGGCAGACGCTCCAGGCCCTGCTTGCGGCGGGTTCGGCGATAGCGCAACAAGGTGAAGAAGAACACCAGCGAAACCGCCAGCGCGGTCAGGCCGTTCACCGCCACGGTCAGCGCCAGGCTGCTGGCGATCACGCTATTGATCCGCTCCTGGGTGCCGATGATGACCAGCGCCAGCGCCAGCAGCACGGGGAAATGGCCGATGGCCTCGGCGATCGGGTCAGGTATCTGCGGTAGACGCCATGACGGGTGAGGCAGCATCAACAGCCCGCGACCAAGGCCAACGATGAAGGCGCAGAAAATGATCAGCGTCTGCATCTGGTCAAGCAGGTTGACCACGTCAGCGCTCAGTACTGCATTGGTGGCAATGCCCCAATGCAGCAAGGACGTCGCGGCGCCGATGGTCAGAATAGTCGTCAGCCCGACCGTCAGCGCCAGGGCACTGCGTCGCAAGCGTCCCTCGGGCAGCCAGCGGATCATCAGCCAGATCAGCAGATGCTCCATCAGGCGCCGACCTGCGAACCAGATCAGCAACGCACCGATCAGGATGCAGGAGAAGAAAAACCGCTTGCCCGGTGCCAGCGCGGTGCTCGAGGCGCTCTTGATATCGTCGAGCAGCCCACGCAAACGGCCCAGGTCGTCGTCGGTCGGGCGGATCATCGTTGACCAGAACACGGTGCTGAGGGGGCTGGCCGAGCGCGTGGTGATCTGGGAGTCGAAGAGACTGCGGCGCAAGCTGAAGATCTGGCTGGCCAGGTCGCGAGCCGACTGGCTCAGCGTGTTGGTCTTACGCTGATCGTCAACCAGCGCATTCTTCTTCGCCGTCAGCGCTTTACGCTGGCTGCTGATGGTGGGCGGTTCGTCGGGCTGGGTAGCACCGAGAATATTCAGCTGGTCGTTCAGGTGTTCGATGCTGGTGGTTTGCTGGGCGACAAGCGTGTCGGCCTGTTTCTGCACCTCAAGCGCGGCCTGGCGCAAGTCCGAGAGCACGTCGTCATTGGCGCTCCCCGTGACCTTTTGCCGGATCTGATCGAGTTGGTCATTGAGTTGCTCCAGCGTCGGCCCCTCGGCCGGAGGCTGTAATGCGCTGAGGTCGTTAGGGGGAGCAGAAGCAGGACTCGATTGAGCCAGGGCTGGCAGGGTGACGCACAGCGACATCAGGACAAGCAGTCCAGCAATAAATCGGTTCAGCGTGACGGGCTGCATTCTCATTACCTGTTCTGGGCGGCGGCACGAAAGGCTGCCTGCGCCGGGTGCCAATAGATTCGGACGCCAGTTTAGGGAAGTCGGGTCGTGGCCGCATCACCGCTAATCCATTTCACGGCTTATTAATGAAATGAAACGGCTGCGACCCCTGCCCGGCGCTGCACTTGAGCCCTGCAAGCGGTTAGGGATCATCGGGACGGTCAGTGACTTCACACTGGCAAGCGGGGTAAAGGCTCACGTACAGTGAGCCACCAACGATGCCGGTTGTCATAAAAACAGGGATGATATGCCAGGAAACACGCCAAACTCCGTACCTCGCACCCGCCGGGCGCCCAAAGGCGAGAAACGCCGCGAAGAATTACTGGATGCCGCGTTAGGGCTGTATTCGATTGAGGGCTACGCCGCCGCGTCCATCGCGCGGATCGCCGATATTGTCGGAATCTCCGTCGCGGGTGTGCTGCACCACTTTCCCAATAAAGTGGCACTGCTGATGGCCGTGCTCACCCGTCGTGATGAAGTCAACCAGAAGGTTGTTGATAAGGTGCAGAGCGAACCGACCCTCGATGGTTTCATCGAAGGGTTGCAGCAGATCAACCGATCGAACGCGACGGCGCCGGGGGTGATTCGCGCGTTCAGCATTCTCAATGCCGAGAGCCTGGTGGACAGCCATCCGGCCTGGGAGTGGTTCCAGTCTCGCTATCAGACGATTCATCAGCGCATGCGTGCCCGCCTCGATCACCTGGTGGCCGCAGGAGAAGTGCGTGCGGATGTGGATCTGGACGCCATCGTTCATCAAGTGTTGGCGATGATGGACGGTTTGCAGCTGCAATGGCTGCGTTTTCCGGAAAAGGTTGACTTGGTGAAAAACTTCGAAAGCTACATGGCGCAGGTCAAGCGTGACATTCAAGCGTAAAGAACGAGGGTCAAAAAACGGGGCGATCCAAAAGCTGGATCACCCCGAGAGGTCACAGGCCGCAGGCCGGTGTCGAACCGTCAGGCTCGCCCCCTGCCCTGCGGCTTTATTGATCAGTAGTCGGTGTTGCCGTCGTAGTCGGCGTTACCGGTACTGTCGTCGACGCTTTCATCCTGATCGAAGATGCCGCCCGTCTTGACCGCTGGGAGCGCCACTTTGACCGAGTTCAGCGCCGAGCGTGGCAGCGGGTTGCTGGTGGTGGTCGACAGTTCCTGACGGAACGAGTTGACCAGTTTGGCGTTGAGACGGAGGTCGTCCGACGCCGCGCCCACGCTGATGTTGAAGGTGTCGGCATCGACCACCCACTGCTTGCTGGTGTCGTCGTAGTAAGCCAGCGAACGGTCATTGAGTTCGATGGTGACGTGACGGGTTTCGCCCGGCTGCAGGAAGACCTTCTTGTAACCCTTGAGCTCTTTGACGGCGCGCTCGACTTTCGGGTTCTGTTGACCGACATACAGCTCGGCGACTTCGGAACCGGCGCGCTTGCCGCTGTTGGTGAGGTCGAACGAGACCTTGATCGGCGTGTTGCCCACCGCAACACCCGGGGTGACCGAGATGTTGTTGTAGGTGAACTGGGTGTACGACAGGCCGTGACCGAAGGCAAACAGCGGTTTGGTGCCGGTCTTGTCGTAACCGCGATAGCCGAGCATCGTCAGGTCATTCTTGTAGCTGATTTCTTTCAGTGTGCGGGTGTTGTCGAAGTGCGGGAACTCCGCATACAGCGGGTTGTCTTCGATGTTGCGCTCGATACTGATCGGCAGTTTGCCCGACGGGTTGACCTTGCCGAAAAGGATCTCGGCCAGCGCCTGACCGCCGTTCTGACCCGGATAGAACGCATGCAGCGCGGCCGGAACCTGATCGATCCAGTCGCTCATCTTCAAGCCCGTGCCGCCGTGCATGGTGACGATGGTGTTCGGGTTGGCCTTGGCGATGTTCTGGATCAGTTCGTTCTGGTACTCAGGCAGGTCGAAGCTGTGGTCAAACCCTTCGCCTTCGTATTCGGCGCTGTTACCCACGGCAACCACCACCGCGTCGTAATTGGACAGGTCCTGCGGTGCAGCCAGCGAAGCCCAGGCCATCTGCACGCCGACCAGCCCGCCCATGGTGGACAGGTAACCGTCGCGGCGCGAGTACTCCAGCTTCACATCATAGGCCTTGCCCGCTTCGAGCTTGATCTTGCCCGACACTGGAATGGTCGGGGGAATACTCTTGTTGGTGATGTTCTCGCCATCGCCGTTGTCGATGATCTTCTCACCGTTGACCCACAGGCGTACGGCGCCGTCGGCGCGGACCTTGAACACCTGCTCGCCACTGGTGGTCGGGGTCATCTGACCGCTCCAGCGAATCGAAGTGTTGGCGGTATCACCGTTGCTCGGGACTTTGTCGGTGGACCAGTCCAGGTTGACATGAGGGTCAATCTCGGTAGCCGATGGCTCGCCTGACCAGTTGGCGTTGGTGAAGTACTCGGTCTTCATGCCCTGGACAGTGTTGCCTTTGCTATCGCTGGTGCTCCAGACCGAAGCGGCCGGATCCAGCGACAAGCCGTCGAGGAACTCGACCTTGGCGCCAGGGGCGATTTGCTGCAGGCCGCTCAGCTCGCTGACGTAGTGAGTGGCGTCAACGTGCGCGCTGCCGAAACCGGTCGGTGGTGCGTACTTGGCCAGATCGCCGACCACGGCGATGCGCTTGACCTTGGCCTTGTCCAGCGGCAGGACGTCGTTCTGGTTTTTCAGCAGCACGATGCCTTCACGGGCGATGTTCAGCGCTACCTTGTTGCTGGTGGCGCTGTTCATGTTGTGGGTGGTCAGCGGTGCGAATTTGTCGAACTGGTACAGGTAGATGTTCTTGAGGATGCGGCGGACCTTGTCATCGATGGTCGCCATGTCCAGCTCGCCACTGTCCAGGTACGGCTTGAGCACCGAGCTGTTCATCTGGCCGCCCATCATGTCCAGGTCGGACCCGGCCTGAGCCGCTGGCAGACCATGTACGATGGCGTTGTAGTCGCTCTGCACCAGACCTTTGAAGCCCCATTCCTTTTTCAGAATGTCAGCAATCAGGTGCTTGTTCTCGCACGCGTACTCGCCGTTTACCTTCTGGAACGAGCACATCATCATCGCGACGGTGCCGTTCTTGGTGGCCGATTCGAACGGCGGCAAGGTCATCTCGCGCAGGACCCGCTCGGGCATGACCTGATTGAGGATGAAACGGTTGGTTTCCTGATCGTTACCCGCGTAGTGCTTGGCTTCGGCCCAGACGCGACGTTGCTGGATGCCGTTGATCACTGCAGGGCCCAGGCTGGCACCGAGGAACGGGTCTTCGCCGGAGAGGTATTCGAAGGCGCGACCGCTCCATGGCATGCGGTAGAGGTTCATGCCTGGCCCGGTGACGAACTGATAGCCACCGGTGGCGGTGTCGTAGCCCAGTGCACGACCGAAGTCGATGGCGCGACGCGGGTTGAACGTGGCCGCCAGGTTCGGACCCGACGGATAGACCACGCCCGGATCGTTGCCTTCGCTGGTGTATCGGATACCTGCGCCGCCGTCGGCACCGTGAATCTGAGGGACGCCGTACTGAGGCAACGGTTTAACGTCCCACCCGCCGATCCCGCCGATGTAGGCCAGCTTCTCTTCCTGGGTCATCTTCGCCAGGGTTTTCTCGGCGGCCTTGTCGGCACGGACCTCTTTGGCCGCCAGCTGCTCTTGAGTCGTGGTCTGTGCCGCGTTGGCATGACCGATTGCCAGACTCAACAGCGCCAATGCCGAATGAGCACCTAAAGTTCTACGGGTTCGCATAAGAAAAACTCTCCAGATATCGCCTGCGCGCAAATGCCGCAGTTGACACGCCACAACCCTTTATTCAGGGCAATAGATCGCCTATACCGAAGTTCCAGAAGGAAACAGCGGACAAAGAAAAGTGACGCACCCGCAAGCAAGAAACTTGGGCGACAGGTTAGGTAAAACCAAAGTTACTGGCACTGCGCCAGTGAACAGCGCGGCAGACCTCCGCGCCATTTAAATTAAGGCAATTGTTTTTAGTTGAAGTCAAACAAAAATATCAACGCCGAAAAATATCGACATTTTTTGATACATACGATGAACTCTCGCTAAACCAACAGGTCTGTAGGTTTAGCAAAAATGACGGAAACCTGCCAAAACCCCCGTAAATACTGGCAGATGACTGAGCTGAAGCACCCTGACAGAGCCCTCTCCCCTCCGAGGGAGTTCATTTCAACACGCTTACATACACTGGAGAATCATCACATGAAATTGCCACTACTTGGTGCCGTCGCCGCCATGACATTCGCAATCGCCACTACCACGATGGCGGCAGAATCCAGCAATCAGGATTCCGTTTCTGGCGCATCTGATTCCACCGTGATGACGCAAACAAAAGACCTGAACGTCGAAAAGAAACAGCATAAGCAAGTTCAAGCCGACGAAAACAAGCGCGGCCGCCCTGCTGAAAAGTCTTCCAAAGCTGCAAACTAATACGTTAACTCTTTATTTATCAATCACGAACATGGGGACTCGAAAGAGCCCCCTTGTTCGTCGCTACTTGAAGCCTTGTCGTGTCCGATACGTTAAATCCTGTCCATCTTGAACACCTGACCGGGCACTCGCCGCAGGCCTTGTGTGCCTGGCTGATGGCCCACGCCGGCCTCAAGTCAGGCGATCTGGATCGGGCCCGACGAATCGCGCAGGAAACGGCGGGCAGTTCATTGATCGAACTGCTGACGCGTCTGGGTCTGGTGTCCGAACTTGACCTGGCCCGGGCCTGGGCATCCACCCTTGAGGCGCCCTTGCTGATCGCCGATGGTGTTCCCCTTCCCGGCGACGCCCTGCCCGCCTTGAGTGAACGCTTCATGCGCCATCACCGTCTGCTGCCCATCGGCCGTCACTGCAACGGCGTGCATGTGCTGGCCGCCAACCCTGGCAATGCCTACGGTCTGGAAGCGGTGCGCTATGTTTGCCAGACGCCTGTGTATGTGTCGGTCGGACTGTCCAGCGAAGTGGATGGGCTGATCGAACGGTTCTACGGCCAGGGGCGCTCGGCTATGGGGTCGCTGATCGAGACGATGGACGATGCCCGCGGCGCTGAGGAAGACATCGAGCACCTCAAGGACCTGGCTTCCGAAGCCCCGGTCATTCGGCTGGTCAACCTGATTCTGCAGCGTGCCGTCGAGCAACGCGCCTCGGACATTCATATAGAGCCCTTCGAAAGCCAGCTCAAAGTGCGATACCGCATTGACGGCGTGCTGCACGAAGCCGAAGCCCCGCCGTCGAGCTCGTCGGCCGCCATCATTTCGCGACTCAAAATCATGGCCCGGCTGGACATCGCCGAACGTCGCCTGCCTCAGGACGGGCGGATCATGCTGCGCATACAAGGCAAGGAACTGGACCTGCGGGTGAGCACCGTGCCGACCAGTTTCGGCGAGTCGGTGGTCATGCGCCTGCTCGACCGCCAGACCGTGAGTTTCGACTTTCCCAGCCTCGGCATGGACGGCGAGCGCCTGCAGAACTTTCTCGATGTGCTGGAAAACCCCCATGGCATCCTGTTGGTGACCGGCCCGACCGGATCGGGCAAGACCACCACCCTCTACACCGCGCTGTCGCGCCTCAATACCGCCGAACGCAAGATCATCACCGTCGAAGACCCGGTCGAATACCAGCTGGAAGGTATCAACCAGATTCAGGTGAAGCCTTCCATCGGCCTCGACTTCGCCGGAGCGCTGCGCTCCATCGTGCGCCAGGACCCGGACGTCATCATGATCGGCGAGATCCGCGATCTGGAAACCTGCCGCATCGCGATCCAGTCCTCACTCACCGGCCATCTGGTGCTGTCCACCCTGCACACCAACAGCGCGGCAGCGAGTATCACCCGTCTGCTCGACATGGGGGTCGAGAGCTATCTGATCGCGTCGACCGTCAAAGGCATCCTGGCCCAGCGTCTGGTGCGCCGCCTCGACCCTGTGACGCGCATTGCCTTTGAGGCGCCGGCCGAACTGATTGCCGAACATGGTCTGGATCGCTTCACCGATCAGCGCCCCATCATGCTGTACCGGCCGGCCAGCGATCTACCGGGCGGCGGTTATCACGGGCGCAGCGCGATCACTGAATTGCTGGTGATGAACGAAGAACTTCGCGGATTGCTGATGCGCCAGGCTGATGCCGCGACGCTGGAACAGGCGGCCCGACGCGGTGGATTGCGCACCTTGTATGAAGAAGGCCTGCGCCAGGCCGTCGCCGGTGTGACCTCGCTTGAAGAGGTGCTGCGCGTCACGCGCGGCGATTGATCATGGCCCATTTCAAATACCGCGCACTGGACGCCGATGGCGTCGCGCAGAACGGCACACTGGAAGCGAGCGATCAGAACGCCGCAGCAGCGATCCTGCAAAAGCGCGGTCTGTTGCTGCTCAGTCTGGAAGCCGGCACTCACGGCGCACTTGGCGGCGTCATGCGTCGCAGCGTGCTGAACGGCGCTGCGCTGGTCAGCTTCACTCAACAACTGGCCACCCTGATCGGTGCAGGCCAACCGCTGGAGCGGGCACTGGGCACACTGCTCAGGCAACACCACGACCCCAAACGCCAGGCGCTGTTTGAGCGGATACGCGAGCAGGTCAAGGCTGGCAAGCCGTTGAGCCAAGCGCTGGAAGAAGAGCACGGGGAGTTTTCCAGCCTCTATATCAGCATGGTGCGTGCCGGTGAGGCCGGCGGCTCGCTGGAAAACACCCTGCGTCAACTCAGCGACTACCTGGAACGCAGCCAGAAGCTGCGCGGCGAAGTGATCAACGCGCTGATCTACCCGATCTTTCTGGTGGTGGGCGTTCTCGGCTCACTGGCGTTGTTGCTCGCGTATGTGGTGCCGCAATTCGTGCCGATCTTTCGCGACCTGGGTGTGCCTATTCCATGGATCACCCAGGCCATTCTCGGATTGGGTGAGTTTTTGAGCGCCTACGGCCTCGTCCTGTTGGGAACCCTCGTGGCGACAATCTGGAGCGTCGCGGTGCTGCGGCGCGATCCCCAACGGCGACAGCGACACGACCGCCGCGTGCTTTCACTGAAAATCATCGGCCCTTTGCTGCAGCGCATCGAAGCCGCGCGGCTGGCCCGCACGCTGGGCACCTTGCTGAGCAACGGTGTCGCCCTGCTCCAGGCCATGAACATCGTTCGCCAGGTCTGTGGCAACCACGCCCTGCGCGCTCAGGTTGAGGGGGCGAGCGACTGGGTCAAGGGCGGCGGCACGCTGGCTCGGGCGTTTGGCGAACAACCTCTGCTGCCGGAACTGGCGCTGCAGATGATCGAAGTCGGCGAACAGGCCGGCAACCTGGACAGCATGCTGCTCAAGGTCGCCGACGTTTTCGATGTCGAGGCCAAACGTGGCATCGACTGCATGCTCGCAGCGCTGGTTCCCAGCCTGACCGTGGTGATGGCCGTCATGGTCGCGGTGATCATGCTGGCCATCATGCTTCCGCTGATGAGCCTGACCAGTAACATTTGAGGACACACATATGACCCGATTCAAACCCCTCCATGGCCGTCGCCAGGGCGGCTTCACCTTGCTGGAAATGCTCGCAGTGATCGTCCTGCTCGGCATCGTTGCCACCATCGTCGTGCGCCAGGTCGGCGGCAACGTCGACAAGGGCAAGTACGGCGCGGGCAAGGCCCAGTTGGCCAGCCTGAGCATGAAGATCGAAAGCTACGGCCTGGACGTCGGGTCGCCGCCGGCCAATCTCCAGCAACTGGTGACCAAACCGGCCAATGCCACCGGCTGGGCGGGCCCTTACGCGAAACAGTCCGACCTTAAGGACCCGTTCGGCCACGCTTTCGGCTACCGCTTCCCCGGCGAGCACGGCAGCTTCGACCTGATTTTCTTCGGCCAGGACGGTCAGCCCGGCGGCGACGGCTACAAAGCCGACCTGGGTAACTGGGAATAACATGCACGCCCTGCCCCGCGCTCGCGGCTTTACCCTGTTCGAACTGCTGGTGGTGATCGTGCTGATCGGCATCAGCGTCGGCCTGGTGGGCTTTGGCGTGGGCAAAGGTCTGCACGCCGCCAGCGAACGCCGCGCCTTGAGCGAGGTGGTGCAGGCACTGCGTGCGGCACGGGTTCAGGCGATCGTCACGGGGCAACCGGCGCAAACGCGTTTCGACCTGAAGGACGGGCGTTTTCAGGGCCCGCAGCAAAAAGCCAGGCAACTGCCCAGCGACATGCACGTCCAGCTGCACACGGCCGAAGGACTGGGCCCGGCCTTCGAGTTCTACCCCGACGGCGGATCGAGCGGCGGGCACCTGCTGCTGACGCGCGATGACAAGCGTTGGCGGGTCAACATCAACTGGCTCACGGGCAACGTCCAGTTGCGCACGCTCAATTGAGCCGAGAACAGGGGTTCACGCTGCTGGAGATGCTCGCTGCCCTCGCGGTGCTGGCGGTGTGCAGCAGCGTGCTAGTGGTCGCGTTCGGGCAGAGCGCCCGCGCCCTGCAACAGGCACAACGCAGCGATCGGCTGAGCCTGACCGCGCGTTCGCTGATGGACGAAGCCACCGCCGGCCGCTTGCAGGCCGGGGTCCAAAAAGGCCAATGGTCGGGCGTGAGCTGGCGGTTGAACGTCAGTGCGCTACCCGCCGTCAACGCTGCGCTGAATACCTGGCGGCTGGAACTGGACGTCAGTGACGGGGCTCGACAGGCGCACTACAGCACGCTTCAGGTGCGCAGCGCAGGTTCGGGGGCAGACCGATGAGGCGTCGCGCGCAAGGCTTCACCTTGCTAGAAGTGCTGGTGGTGCTGAGCCTGCTCGGCGTGTTGCTGACCTTGATCGGAGGGGCGATCACCGGTGCCAACCGCGCGATGGGTAAAGCTGAGCGCTACAGCACGCGACTGGACGAATTGCGTTCGACGCAAAACTTTCTGCGCACTGCCATTGGCCAGGCGTTGCCCCTGGCGGCAGGCACCCCGGGCGTGGAGCAATCGCCGGTTTTCGTTGGCGAGCCGCACCGCATGAGTTTTTACGCGCCGCTCGTGGCCACCCTCGGCGGTGGCATTTATCGATACAGCGTCACGCAGGCACCGGGACAACGCTTGCAGGTAAGCCTGGAGCGTCTGCGTGATCAAGGCTTGCTGCCGGCGGATGACCCACAGGTACTGCTGCATCAGGTGCAAGACGTGCAGTTCAGCTACCGCGGGATCTCGCCCAAGGGCGAAGCGACGGACTGGCTGGATCACTGGCCCTGGCCCGGGCGTTTGCCAGTGAGCGTGCGCGTCGATGCGCAACTGGCCGGCCCCGTACCGTGGCCGTTGCAAAGCATCGATCTGCGCCTGGACTTGTCGTCCGAGGCGCACACGTTATGAACCGCCAGCGCGGCGTGGCGCTGCTGCTGGTGCTGTGGGTCCTGGCGCTGCTGGGCACCTTGCTTGCCGGCCTTTTGGGCTGGGTGCATCTTCAGAACCGTCAGGCGCTGTGGCAGCGCCAGCATACTCAGGCGGTGCTGGCTGCTGAAGCGGGAGTGGGCATGGCCGTGCTGGCACAGCTGGACCGAGATCCGCAACGCCGCTGGAAGGCTGACGGTCAGCCGCATGCCCTGCGTTTCGACGACGCGTCCTTGGCGGTCAACGTGACCAGCGAGGCCGGAAAACTGGACCTCAACGCTGCGCCGGTCGAGTCGTTTGCCCGGCTGGTGCTGGCGTGCGGCGGATCGGCAGAGCAATCCGCTCAACTGTCGCAAGCGCTGAACCAGCGCCGGGGCGGTGACCGCGCCCCCCTGCGCACGATCGAGGAAGTTCGAGAACTGCCAGCCATGGACCAGCGGCTTTACACCTGTGCCAGTGCGCAGTTGACCTTGTGGAGCGGTCTGCCCGCTCCCGATCCGCTGCTGGCCTCGCCCTGGTTGCGCCGTGTCCTGAACCTGCCTCAGGGCGGCGCAATCACCAGCGATGCAGGCCCTGTGATCACCGTACACAGCCGGGCGACATTGCCCGGCGGCTTTACCACGACGCTCAGCGTCACGCTGTTACTGAACCCATCGAAGGAGGGTGCCAGGCCTTACCGGGTCCTGCGCTGGCAAGAATGAAGCATTTATCTTTCAAAGGGCTCGCCCCGCTCCAGGCCCGCCTTCACAGTCAATGGCGTGGCAGCCGCGCACAACAGCTGTGGCGGGCCTGGCTGAACGAGTTGCAGGCCCTGCTGCCCGCTTTCGTTCGCAAGCGTTTGCTGGGGCAGGTGCATGAACGGCTCATCGACTGGCCGCTGACCGACGCGCTCGAAGCGCGCCACGATGAGCGTCTGGTGCTGGTAGTACCCGCGAGCACGATGCTGATTCAGACATTGTTGTTGCCGACAGCTGCTGTACGCGACCTGCACAACGTCATCGGCTTCGAACTCGACAAATACACGCCCTACCCCCGCGAGCAACTGCAGTACTGCGCGCGGGTTATCGGCAAGCAAGGCGCGCTGGCAGAGGTGCTGCTAGTGGCCGTTTTGCGTGAGCGTCTGCAGCCAGCGCTCGATGCCTGCAAGGCACAGGGCCTGACACTGCACGCCGTCGATGGCCGCGATGCTCATGGTCGCAGGCTGGGCGTTGATCTGTTGCCCGCCGGGCAGCAGCCGCCCCGCCCAAGACGTGCGCGGCTGTCACGCTATCTGGCGCTGGTCTGCTGCGCGCTGCTGGTGAGCTGCATGGTGCTCTGGCTGAACGCCCGCAGTGCCATGGTCGACGCCATGCGCAGCAGCGTCGATGAACAACGCACACAGGTCCAGGCCGTGCAAAACCTGCGGCGGGAATTGATCAACACCCAGGGCGCCGCCCGTTATCTGGCCCAGCAAAAGGTGACTCAACCCACGCTGTCCAGCGTGCTGGTGGACCTCACCGGATGTCTGGGGGCTGACACCTGGGTCGAGCAGCTCGAAATCGCCGACGGTGGAGGTGTTTCCCTCTCCGGACAAAGCGCCAGGGCCAGCGCACTGATAACCCGCATGAAGGACTGCAAGACCCTGAGTGACGCCCAGTTCCAAGGGATCATCCAGCCCGATGCGCAGACCGGCAAAGAGCGCTTTTCCCTGAGAGCGCACGTGCGCAAGGAGACCGCTGATGCGCCGTGAACTGAGCCCCCGAGAACGCCGGGGTGCGGCACTGATCGTCCTCGCCTTGCTGGTGTGGGCCGTGTGGTGGTTACTGGTGCAGAGCTGGTTCCTCGACCCGTTGAACGCCCTCGATGAGCAAGCCGATACCCTGCGCGCACAGCAACAGCGCTATGCCGCCATCCTGCAACAACGCGAAGGTCTGGAGCAGCAGTTGCAGGCCGCGCGCCGTGATCCGTCCAGCCGCACCAGCCTGCTGCCCGGCGAAGACCCCAGCGCCGTTGCGGCTGAGCTGATGCAGCGCAGTCTCGATCTGGTCAAGGCACACGCCGATCAGGGTCCTGGCTGTCAGGTCACGCAACGCATGCCGATCACGCCTGAGCACGACAGCGCCGAGCCTTATCGCCAGGTCAAAGTCAGCCTGACACTGGAATGTGCCATGGAGCCGCTGGCCAACCTGCTGCATGACATCGAATACGGGCAACCGTTTCTGTTCGTCGACAACCTGAGCCTGCGCCGAGCAACGTCAGCGCCGGCCAGTGGTGGGGCTGGCCGGTTGCAGGTGCACCTGTTGCTGCGCGGCTATCTGCAACAGGCACCGACGTCTTCGGCTCAGAAAAAACAGCCTGAACAACCGGCCGCACCCGGCGAGGAGCCAGACGCATGAGGTTCGACACCCTGACCCTGACATGGCTGGCGACCACTGCCCTGTTGAGCGCAGCGGCCGTTAGCCTGGCCATGGGCGCCGGGCAGACTGTCGACTGGCTGCCGGCGAGCGCAACCCGCGAAGCCGCGCCTGCCGCCAAGCCCCCGACGATGTCGCCACTGCCGCCGCAGGCCTTGGCGTTGATCTGGCAGCAGTCGATGTTCAGCCCGGATCGCAAAGGCGATCTGGCAACCGGTAAACATCAGGCCTCCTCCCTCGACGGCATCCGCCTGGGTGGCGTGATCATCGACGGTCAAGCCCAGTGGGTGCTGTTGCGCATGCCGGATAAACGCAACCTGAAACTGGCCGTCGGCAGCTCCCTCGATAACGGCTGGACCCTGACCGCTGCCACGCCCCAGCAAGCCACCTTCAGCCATCAAGGGCAGACCCGCGAACTGCACCTGCCCCTGCTTCGACTTCCACCGCCTTCGAAGGCGCCCCTTATTACCCTTCCAGACGTACCCACACCATGAACAATCGCTACCTTGAGTTTCCCCGTTTGCGCAGCCCGCTGTTTTGTCTGGCGACCGCAGTCGCACTGGCCGGTTGTGCCAGCACGCCGGAGCACTTTGAAAACGACCCGGCACTGATGCAGGAAGCACTCCAGGGTACAGGCTCGCAACGAGCTCCTTTGAACGAACCTGCGCCGTTGGCGAACCCGTCGAGCGCGAGCGCCAGGGCGGTGCCGCGCCAGCAGATCATTCGTGGCACTCAGACATTCGTTCACAACCCGGGCACGGCGGCAGGCGCGAGCGGCCCGGCGCAGGCCAGCGGCAATATCGTCTTCAACTTCACCAATCAGCCCATCGAGGCGGTGATCAACAGCGTCATGGGCGACCTGCTGCACGAAAACTACAGCATCGCTCAAGGCGTCAAGGGCGACGTCAGCTTCTCCACCTCCAAGCCGGTGAACAAGCAACAGGCGTTGTCGATTCTTGAAACCCTGCTGTCGTGGACCGACAACGCCATGATCCGTCAGGGCGACCGCTATGTGATCCTCCCCGCCAATCAAGCGGTGGCCGGCAAGCTGGTCCCCGAAATGCCCGTGGCGCGACCTTCCAGCGGGCTGTCGGCGCGGCTGTTTCCGTTGCACTACATCTCGGCGACAGAGATGCAGAAGCTGCTCAAACCCTTCGCGCGGGACAACGCGTTCCTGTTGGTCGATCCGGGCCGCAACGTGCTCAGCCTCGCCGGTACGCCGGATGAACTGGCCAACTATCAGGACACCATCGACACCTTCGATGTCGACTGGCTCAAAGGCATGTCGATCGCGGTCTATGGTCTACAACGTGCGACCGTCGGCGAGCTGATGCCTGAACTCAAAAAAATGTTCGGCCCCGACAGCGGCATGCCCATGGCAGGTATGGTGCGTTTTCTGCCCATCGACCGAACCAACTCGGTGGTGGCGATTTCCGCGCAACCGCGCTACCTGAGTGAAGTAGGTGACTGGATTCATACCATCGACGAGGGCGGCGGCAACGAACCGCAGATGTACGTGTATGACGTGCGCAACATGAAGGCCCAGGATCTGGCCAAATACCTGCGTCAGATCTACGGCAACGGACAGATCAAGGATGACAGCGCCGCCAGGGTGGCGCCCGGCTTGCGCACACGCTCGCTGTCGTCGCTCAATGGCAACGGCAGCAGCGCGGGCGGCATGGGGCTGAGCGGCACCGGTCAGACGATGGGTTCGGGCGCCGGCATGGGCTTGGGCGGCAGCAACGGCAGCCTGCAGGGCGGTATGCAGCAGAACGAGCAAGAGACGGACGACGAGCCAACCGATGATAACGCTGGCGGCGTCGAAGGCACCGACAGCGAGACGGCCAGCACAGACTCCGGTGCCAGCAAGCGACTGGACGACAGCACCCGCATCACCGCGCAGAAAAGCAGCAATCAGTTACTGATCCGCACCCGTCCTGCGCAGTGGGCCGAGATCGAGTCCGCCATCAAGCGACTGGACAACGCGCCGATGCAGGTGCAGATCGAAACCCGGATTCTGGAAGTCAATTTGAGCGGTGAACTGGACCTGGGCGTGCAGTGGTACCTGGGCAAACTGGCCGGCAACTCCGCCAGCGCCACCGTCGCCAACGCCTCCGGCAGTCAGGGCGCGTTGGGCGGCGGCGGTGCCGGACTGGGCGCCACTGACTCGCTGTTCTATTCTTTCGTCAGCAACAACCTGCAAGTGGCGCTGCATGCGCTGGAAACCAACGGCCGCACCCAAGTGCTGTCAGCGCCTTCGCTGGTGGTCATGAACAACCAACAGGCGCAGATCCAGGTCGGCGACAACATCCCCATCAGCCAGACCACAGTCAACACCAACGTATCCAACACAACGTTGAGCAGCGTCGAATACGTTCAGACCGGGGTTATCCTCGACGTGGTGCCGCGCATCAATCCGGGTGGACTGGTCTACATGGACATTCAGCAACAGGTGAGCGACGCCGACAACACCGCCGCTTCCGACAGCAATGGCAATCCGCGCATATCCACCCGTTCGGTGTCCACGCAAGTCGCGGTGCAGAGCGGACAGACCATACTGCTCGGCGGCCTGATCAAGCAGGACAACAGCGACACCGCTTCATCGGTGCCCTACCTGGGACGCATACCCGGACTGCGCTGGTTGTTCGGCAGCACGAGCAAAAGCAAGAAACGTACGGAACTGATCGTGCTGATCACCCCGCGCGTGGTCACCAGCAACAGCCAGGCCCGACAGGTCACCGATGATTATCGCCAGCAGTTGCAACTGATCAAACCGACGCTATAACGGTCGGGGATTCATGAACCTATCAGCCTGGACCGGAGCTTTCGCCCAAGACCATCAAGCGCTCGCTGGCGCAGCACTTACCCCGTATGCTTCTGCCGTAGCCCACCCCCTTCGCAGAGGAAACCGTGTAGATGGCGCCACGAACGCTACCACCGACCGCATGCCTTCGAGCCTTCGAGGTTTGCACCCGCCATGGGACATTCACCTCTGCAGCCGACGAACTGAGCGTCACCCAAAGCGCTGTCAGTCACCAGATCAGGCACCTTGAGAATATCTGGGGTGTCACACTCTTCGAGCGTGGCACTCCCCTGCGTCTGACGGCATCAGGTGCAGCACTCGCACCGCTGGTGCGGGAGTTTTTCGTGAAACTCGACACGACGCTTGGCTCGCTGCATGAACAGCAGGGACGCATTGCGCTGACGGTCAGCACCACCTACTCCTTTTCCCTCAAGTGGCTTCTGCCCAGACTGCCAACCCTGGCGGTGGAGCACCCTGATCTGGTCGTTACCCTCGACCCTTCTGACAGGATCATTCATTTCACCCAGGAT
>CAURWS010000021.1:0-16440 GCA_963528485.1 uncultured Pseudomonas sp.
CCCTTCTACCTTGCCGTGTTCGGCCCGCCTGATGCTGCCATCAGTGGCGTAGACGACCTCAAGGGCAAGACCATCAGCGTGACCCGTGGCGCCATCGAAGACATCGAGCTGACCGCCGTTGCGCCGAAGGAAGCCACCATCAAGCGCTTCGAAGACAACAACTCCACCATCGCCGCGTACCTGGCCAATCAGACCGACCTGATCGCCAGCGGCAACGTGGTGATGGTCGCGATCAGCGAGAAGAACCCCAAGCGCATCCCGGCGCTGAAAGTGAAGCTCAAGGATTCGCCGGTCTACGTGGGCGTGAACAAGGGTCAGCCCGAGCTGCTGGCCAAGGTCAATGAAATCCTCGAAGCGGCCAAACAAGACGGCGCGCTGGAAAAGAACTCGCAGACCTGGCTCAAGCAGCCGCTGCCTGCCGATCTCTGATCGCGGCTTTTCCGTACAGCATTCGATCCGGGGCTTTTAGATGGCTTATCAGTTCGACTTCATTCCAGTCCTGCAAAACGCTGACCTGCTGCTGCGCGGCGCCCTGTTCACCCTTGAGCTGACGGCCATCGGCACGCTGCTTGGGGTCAGCGTGGGTATCGTCGGCGCCATCGTCAGGGCCTGGAAGATCCAGCCGTTCTCGGCCCTGTTCGGGGTCTACGTCGAGCTGATACGCAACACGCCGTTTCTGGTGCAGTTGTTCTTCATCTTCTTCGGCCTGCCGTCGTTGGGGCTGCAGATTTCCGAGTGGCAGGCGGCGGTGCTGGCGATGGTGGTGAACCTGGGGGCCTACTCGACGGAGATCATCCGCGCCGGCATCCAGGCCATCCCGCGCGGGCAGCTGGAAGCCTCGGCGGCGCTGGCGATGACGCGCCTGGAGACCTTCCGCCACGTGGTGCTGATCCCGGCGCTGGGCAAGGTGTGGCCGGCCTTGAGCAGCCAGATCATCATCGTGATGCTCGGCTCGGCGGTGTGTTCACAGATCGCCACCGAAGAGCTGAGCTTTGCCGCGAACTTCATTCAGTCGCGCAATTTCCGCGCCTTCGAGACGTACATCATCACCACGCTGATCTACCTGTTCATGGCCCTGCTGATTCGTCAGTTGCTGGCTTGGATCGGCAGTCGCTACATCGTGAGGAGTCGCTGATGGATTTCACCCTCTGGGACATCGTGCGCAACCTGCTCACCGGGCTGCAGTGGACACTGGCGCTGTCGCTGGTGGCGTTCATCGGCGGCGGCGTGATCGGCTTGCTGGTGATGACCCTGCGCATCTCTGAAAAGGCCTTCTGGCGTCGTCTGGCACGTTGTTACATCGAGCTGTTTCAAGGCACGCCGCTGTTGATGCAGCTGTTTCTGGTGTTCTTCGGCGTGGCGTTGCTGGGTGTGGATATCTCGCCGTGGGTCGCCGCCGCGCTGGCCCTGACGCTGTTCACCAGCGCGTATCTGGCCGAAATCTGGCGGGGCTGCGTGGAGTCGATTTCCAACGGTCAGTGGGAAGCCTCGGCCAGCCTGGCGCTGACGCCGTTCGAGCAACTGCGCTACGTGATCCTGCCGCAGGCCTTGCGCATTGCCGTGGCGCCGACCGTGGGCTTTTCGGTGCAGGTGGTCAAAGGCACGGCGGTGACCTCGATCATCGGCTTCACCGAACTGACCAAGACCGGCGGCATGCTCGCCAACGCCACGTTCCAGCCTTTCATGGTCTACGGCTTCGTCGCCCTGGGCTACTTCCTGCTTTGCTACCCGCTGTCGCTCAGCGCGCGCTACCTGGAAAGGAGACTTCATGCCTCTGCTTAGAATTTCCGCCCTGCACAAATACTACGGCGACCACCACGTACTCAAAGGCATCGACCTGACCGTCGAGGAAGGTCAGGTCGTGGCGATCATCGGCCGCAGCGGCTCGGGCAAAAGCACGCTGCTGCGCACCCTCAACGGGCTGGAGTCGATCAACGACGGCGTGATCGAAGTCGATGGCGAATACCTGGACGCCGCACGGGCCGATCTGCGCAGCCTGCGGCAGAAAGTGGGCATGGTGTTTCAGCAGTTCAACCTGTTTCCGCACCTGACCGTTGGCGAGAACGTCATGCTCGCGCCGCAGGTGGTGAAAAAGACCTCCAAGGCCGAAGCCGCGAAACTGGCCAGGGAAATGCTCAACCGCGTGGGTCTGGCCGAGAAGTTCGATGCTTTTCCGGATCGCCTGTCGGGCGGGCAGCAACAGCGCGTGGCGATTGCCCGCGCCTTGGCGATGTCGCCGAAAGTGCTGCTGTGCGACGAAATCACCTCGGCGCTGGACCCGGAAATGATCAACGAAGTGCTCAGCGTGGTGCGCGAACTGGCCAAAGACGGCATGACCCTGATCATGGTGACCCACGAAATGCGCTTCGCCCGGGAAGTCGGCGACAAGCTGGTGTTCATGCATCAGGGCAAGGTGCATGAGGTGGGCGACCCGCGCGAGCTGATGGCCAACCCGAAAACCCCGGAGCTGGCGAATTTCATTGGTTCGGTGGAGCACGCGTAGACGGACACATAAATGTCACATTGCCTTTAATCAGCGTCGATGTTGCCTTCCTGTTTGGCGACGATGGCGGTTCGTGGCACGATGTCGGGGTTATCGACCGAGACCTTTGACCATGCCGCCATCCACCGAAAAAAACCTCTCGCTGATCGCCGCCATCGACCTGGGCTCCAACAGCTTCCACATGGTTGTTGCCAAAGCGAATCAAGGCGAAATCCGCATCCTTGAGCGGCTCGGTGAGAAAGTGCAGCTGGCCGCCGGCATCGACGACGAGCGCAAGCTCAACGAAGAATCCATGCAGCGCGGGCTCGACTGCCTCAAGCGCTTTGCCCAGCTGATCAACGGCATGCCGCCGGGCGCTGTGCGTATCGTGGGCACCAACGCCCTGCGCGAGGCGCGCAACCGCAACGAATTCATTCATCGCGCCGAAGAAATCCTCGGCCACCCGGTGGAAGTCATTTCCGGCCGCGAAGAAGCGCGTCTGATCTACCTCGGCGTTTCTCACACGCTGGCCGACACTCCGGGCAAACGTTTGGTGGCGGACATCGGCGGCGGGAGTACCGAGTTCATCATCGGCCAGCGTTTCGAACCGCTGCTGCGCGAAAGCCTGCAAATGGGCTGCGTGAGCTTCACCCAGCGCTACTTCAAGGACGGCAAGATCACCCCGGCCCGCTACGCCCAGGCGTACACCGCAGCGCGCCTGGAGATCATGAGCATCGAGCACGCCCTGCATCGCCTGACCTGGGACGAAGCCATCGGCTCCTCGGGCACCATTCGCGCCATCGGCCTGGCCTTGAAGGCGGGCGGTCATGGTAACGGCGAGGTCAACGCTGAAGGCCTGGCGTGGCTCAAGCGCAAACTGATGAAGCTGGGCGAAGTCGACAAGATCGATTTCGACGGCATCAAACCCGACCGTCGGGCGATTTTCCCGGCGGGCCTGGCGATTCTCGAAGCGATCTTCGATGCCCTGGAACTGCAGCGCATGGATCACTGCGAAGGCGCGCTGCGTGAAGGCGTGCTGTACGACCTGCTGGGCCGTCATCACCACGAAGACGTGCGTGAACGCACCCTCAGCTCGCTGATGGACCGCTATCACGTCGATCTGGAACAGGCCGCCCGCGTCGAGCGCAAGGCGCTGTCGGCGCTTGAGCAAGTCGCCCAGGCATGGGAGCTGGAAGATGATTTGTACCGCGACCTGCTGAGCTGGGCCGCCAAGGTGCATGAAGTGGGCCTGGACATCGCCCACTACCACTACCACAAACATGGCGCCTACCTGATCGAGCACTCGGATTTGTCCGGCTTCTCGCGGGAAGACCAGCAGATGCTCGCCCTTCTGGTGCGCGGCCATCGCCGCAACATTCCCAAGGACAAGTTCGCGGAATTCGGCGATGAAGGCGTGAAGCTGATTCGTCTGTGCGTGCTGCTGCGTTTCGCGATCCTGTTCCACCACATTCGCGGCACCCAGGAGATGCCGCAACCGGTGCTGACCGCCAACGATGACCAACTCGACATCCTGTTCCCGGATGGCTGGCTGGAAAACAACCAGCTGACTCAGGCCGACTTCGCGCTGGAAGCGGAGTGGCTGACCCGAGTCGGCATCGTCCTCAGCGTACGCTGAGGACCGGGTTGCTGAGCTTCTCCAGAAGCGCCGCCTGCACGTTGCGGGCGTTCTGGTTGCCGGTCGGCGTGCTGCGGATGTAGCGCCCGTCCGACTGCAACAGCCAGGCGTGGGTGTTGTCGGTCAGATACCCCTCCAACTCCTTCTTGACTCGCAGAATCAGCTTCTTGCCCTCGACCGGGAAGCAGGTCTCGACGCGCTTGTCGAGGTTGCGCTCCATCCAGTCGGCACTGGACAGGAACATCTGCTCGTCGCCGCCATTGAGGAAGTAGAACACGCGGGTGTGCTCCAGGAAGCGACCGACGATCGAGCGCACCTGAATGTTGTGCGACACGCCCGGAACGCCCGGACGCAGGCAGCACATGCCACGCACCACCAGATCGATCTTCACGCCCATTTGGCTCGCCTTGTACAGCGCGCGGATGATCTTCGGATCGGTCAGCGAGTTGAACTTGGCGATGATGTGCGCAGGCTTGCCCTCGGTCGCGAACTGCGTCTCGCGGGCGATCATGTCGAGCATGCCTTTCTTGAGCGTGAACGGCGCGTGCAGCAGCTTCTTCATGCGCAGCGTCTTGCCCATGCCGATCAGTTGGCTGAACAGTTTGCCGACGTCTTCGCACAGCGCGTCGTCGGAGGTCAGCAGGCTGTAGTCGGTGTACAGGCGGGCGTTGCCGGCGTGGTAGTTACCGGTGCCCAAGTGGGCGTAACGCACGATCTCGCCGGCTTCGCGACGCAGGATGAGCATCATCTTGGCGTGGGTCTTGAAGCCGACCACGCCGTAAATCACCACCGCACCCGCCGCTTGCAGGCGGCTGGCCAGTTGCAGGTTGGACTCTTCGTCGAAGCGCGCACGCAGTTCGATGACCGCTGTCACTTCCTTGCCGTTGCGCGCGGCATCCACCAGCGCGTCGACGATTTCCGAGTTGGCCCCGCTGCGGTACAGCGTCTGGCGCACGGCCAGCACGTGAGGGTCTTTGGCTGCCTGACGCAGCAGATCCACCACCGGCGTGAAGGACTCGAACGGGTGCAGCAGCAGAATGTCCTGCTTGCTGATCACGTTGAAGATGTTTTCGCTGTTCTGCAGAAGCTTCGGAATCGCCGGGGTGAACGGCAGGTATTGCAGCTCAGGGTGGCTGTCGAGCCCTGTGATGCTGAACAGACGCGTCAGGTTCACCGGGCCGTTGACCTGATACAGCTCGGTCTCGCTCAGGTTGAACTGCTTGAGCAGGTAGTCGGACAGGTGTTTGGGGCAGGTGTCGGCCACTTCCAGACGCACCGCATCGCCGTAGCGACGGGAGAACAGCTCGCCACGCAAGGCGCGCGCAAGGTCTTCTACGTCTTCGGAATCCAGCGCAAGGTCCGCGTTACGGGTCAGGCGGAACTGGTAGCAGCCCTTGACCTTCATGCCTTGGAACAAGTCGTCGGCGTGGGCGTGGATCATCGACGACAGGAACACGTAGTTGTCGCCCGGGCCGCCGACGTCTTCCGGCACCTTGATGATGCGCGGCAGCAGGCGTGGGGCCGGGATGATCGCCAGACCCGAGTCGCGACCGAAGGCGTCGATGCCTTCCAGCTCGACGATGAAGTTCAGGGACTTGTTGACCAGCAGCGGGAACGGGTGTGTCGGGTCCAGGCCGATGGGGGTGATGATCGGCGCGATCTCGTCGCGGAAATAGCGACGGACCCAGGTTTTCAGCTTGGTGGTCCAGTAACGACGGCGAATGAAGCGCACCTGATGCTTTTCAAGCTCGGGCAGCAGGATGTCGTTGAGGATGGCGTACTGGCGGTCGACGTGGCCATGCACCAGCTCGCTGATGCGTGCCAGCGCCTGATGAGGCTGCAGACCGTCGGCACCGGCTTGTTCACGGGCGAAGGTGATCTGCTTCTTGAGGCCCGCGACGCGGATTTCGAAGAATTCGTCCAGGTTGCTGGAGAAAATCAGCAGGAACTTGAGGCGTTCGAGCAATGGGTAGGACTCGTCGAGTGCCTGCTCCAGAACGCGGATGTTGAACTGCAGCTGCGACAGCTCGCGATGAATATAAAGGCTGCTGTCGTCCAGGTTGGGGATCACGACGGCGGGTGTGGCGGGCGGATGCGGCTCCAAGGCGGGAACGACTTCGATGGTCGGCTCGACCACGGAGTTGACTTCCTGAGACGCGGCCTGGGGCTGGATTTCTACGGCGGCTTCGGATGTTCCTTCGGTACTCATGAATAATCCTGTAAGGCAATTGCCCTTGTAACAGTTGGGCCGTGCGAACGGCTGAAGAGATCGACCTGCCGGTCCCGCCACGACACAAAAGGGGACGAACAGCAGCGCAGACCGGTCACACCGGACTCCTGCGGGCAAACGTGACAGTTATAAGCCAGCATTATGACTCTTGCATGACAGTTGGATGTTCACCTTACCGTGCAGGACGCAAACCTGCTTTGTAGACGAGAATTCTGTCTGGGCTGTAGGAAACTTTAACGTGATGACACATTTCGACACTTTCCTAGATGTGTCCGGCACGTTAGGCTGCGCGTTCATTTCGCCAGCACTCATATGATGCTCCAGCATTTTTTACAAGAATTCGGCTACTTCGCCCTTTTCCTCGGCACCTTTTTCGAAGGTGAGACCATTCTGGTTCTCGCTGGATTTCTGGCGTTTCGTGGGTACATGGACATCAATCTTGTCGTGGTGGTTGCGTTCTTCGGCAGCTACGCAGGCGACCAGCTCTGGTATTTCATGGGGCGCAAGCACGGCCGCAAGCTTCTGGCACGCAAACCGCGCTGGCAAATGCTCGGTGATCGCGCGCTGGAACACATTCGCAAACACCCGGACATCTGGGTGCTGAGCTTCCGCTTTGTTTACGGTCTGCGCACGGTCATGCCAGTGGCGATCGGCCTGTCCGGCTATCCGCCGGGCCGTTATCTGCTGCTCAACGGCATCGGGGCTGCAATCTGGGCCGCGGCACTGGGCGCTGCGGCGTACAAGTTCGGCGCCGTGCTCGAAGGCCTGCTGGGCAACGTCAAGAAGTATGAGCTATGGGTCCTGGGCGTCCTGTTGGTGATTGGCGGCCTGCTGTGGATCAGACGCCGCATCAAGAACGCCCGTATCGCTCGGGAAGCCAAACTGGCTGTTCCGGCCACGGTCGAGGTCAAGGACCGGCCAGACGAGTGAACCGAGCGGGCCCAGGCACGGCTTGCTCATCAGGCAATTCGCCACGTCCGCAGACCGCCAGCCGGTGAGCACCCACTCGATCCGCAACGTGTCCCATCCTGATTCGACACGTATGGCAACAGATGACACATTAGTAGACATTTGACGACATCGTGGGGGCTTCGGCGTACCCGGCATATCGGATCGACCCAGAGGGAGACACACGCATGAGCAAGAAAGTGGCCGTCATTCTTTCCGGTTGCGGCGTCCAGGACGGCGCGGAAATTCAAGAAAGCGTGCTCACCCTGCTACGCCTGGATCAACGTGGCGCCGAGGTGAAGTGCTTTGCCCCGAACATCGCCCAGCATCACGTCATCAATCACCTGACCAGCGAAGAAATGCCCGAAACCCGCAATGTGCTGGTGGAGTCGGCGCGCATCGCCCGGGGCGCTATCGAGGATATTCGCGAGGCGGACATCAGCGAATTCGACGCCCTGATCATTCCCGGCGGCTTTGGCGCGGCGAAGAACCTGTCGAACTTCGCGGCCGAAGGCTCTGCCTGCAAGGTTCAGCCTGAAGTACTGGCCATGGCCGAAGCCTTCGCCGAAGCGGGCAAGCCCATCGGGCTGATCTGCGTATCGCCTGCGCTGGCGGCCAAGATCTACGGCCCGGGCGTGACCTGCACCATCGGAAACTGCGCCGAAACCGCTGCCAAGATCACCAAAATGGGCGGCCAGCACAAAGAATGCGGTGTCACCGATATCGTCGAAGACAAGGACCGCAAGCTGGTCAGCACCCCGGCGTACATGGTCGCCAAGTCCATCGGCGAAGCGGCGTCGGGGATCAACAAGCTGGTGGATCGGGTGTTGGAGTTGGTGCAGGAAAGCGAAAAGGCCTGATCAACCCCGCGCCAACCGGGTCAGAATCCGGTCCAGTGAATTGGCGAACGCCTGCTTCTCGCGATCGCCATAAGCGCCCTGCCCGCCACCGGCCTGCCCTTGCTCGCGCAGGTCGGTGAACAGATTACGCACCGCCAGACGCTCGCCCATGTTCTGGGCATCGAATTCTTTGCCCCGCGGGTCCAGCGCCGCCACGCCCTTCTTCACCAGCCGGTCGGCCAGCGGCACGTCGCTGCAGATCACCAGTTCCCCCGGCACCGCATGCTCGACCAGATAATCGTCAGCCGCATCAGGCCCGCTGGGCACCACGATGAGTTTGACAATGGCGAAGGCCGGCCGAGGAACCGCCTGCCCGGCCACCAGCACCACCTCGAACTGACGCTTGAGGGCAAACTTGACCACCTGATCCCGTGCGGCCTTTGGGCAGGCATCGGCATCGATCCAGACGCGCATCAGGCGGCCTCCACTCGGCGCTTCTCCGTCAACCGGCTGCGGCCATACAACACCGCGATCGCGATCAACGCAACGGCCTGGGCGCCCAACGAATAGGCGTCGGCGTGGATGCCCAGCCAGTCGAACTCGAAGAACGGTACAGGCCGCGTGCCGAAGATGCCGGCTTCTTGCAGCGCCTTGACGCCGTGCCCCGCGAACACCACCGACAGCGCGCACAGCAGCGCGGCGTTAATCCCGAAGAACATCGCCAGCGGCAGCTTCGCCGAGCCGCGCAGGATGACCCACGCCAGCCCCACCAACAGCACCAGCGCCGTGGCGCCACCTGCCAGCACGGCATTGTGCCCGGCGGGGCCAGCCTGCAACCACAGGGTCTCGTAGAACAGGATCACCTCGAACAGCTCGCGATAAACCGAGAAAAACGCCAGCACCGCAAAACCAAAACGGCCACCGCCACCCACCAGACTGCTCTTGATGTAGTCCTGCCAGGCCGCCGCGTGACGACGGTCATGCATCCACACGCCCAGCCACAGCACCATGACGCTGGCGAACAGCGCCGTTGCGCCCTCCAGCAGCTCACGCTGGGAGCCGCTGACGTCGATCACGTAGGCCGCCAGCGCCCAGGTCCCCAGCCCTGCCAACAGCGCCAGGCCCCAGCCCACGTTGACGCTGCGCACCGCCGACTGCTGGCCGGTGTTGCGCAGGAACGCCAGAATCGCGGCCAGCACCAGAATCGCTTCCAGCCCCTCGCGCAGCAGAATCAGCAGCCCCGAGATGAAGCTCAGCGACGTGCTCAGGCCATCGCTGCCGAGCAAATCCGCCGAAGCCTTGAGCTTGACCTTCGCCGCTGCCAGCTTTTGCGCAGCCTCGGCAGCGGGCAGGCCATCCTGCAGCGACTGCCGATAAGCCATCAGGGCCTTTTCGGTGTCCTTGCGCACGGTGGCATCGACGTTATCCAGCGAGCTTTCCACCAGCTCGAAGCCCTCCAGATAGGCCGCTACTGAGAGGTCGTAAGCCTGCTCACGATCCCCGGCCTGATACGCCGCGAGGCTCTTGTCCAGCGTCTGGCTGGTGTAGTCGAGCAACTGCGCCGGGCCACGCTGAACCTGCGGCGGCTGGGCACGCTGGGCGCGGAAGATCGCGGCGGCCTGGGGGCCTTCGGCAGCGAGAATTTCAGCGGGGGTCTGACGCGCGAGGTCAGCGAGGTTGAAGGTCTTGACCGGTTGCGCCTTGGCATCGGCGCTGAAACGGGCGATGTAGGTGGCCACGTCCCAGCGCTGGCGGTCGTCCAGTTGATCCGCGAATGACGGCATGTCAGTGCCTTCGATGCCCAGACCCAACGTGTTGTAAACGTCGAAAAGACTCAGCCGATCCAGCCGCGCTGCGTCGCGCAGATTCGCAGGTGCCGGGGACATGCCGATCGCAGCAGGGCCGTCACCAGCCCCCGCATCGCCGTGGCAGACCGAGCAATGCTGGGCATACAGCGGCGCGCCCCGTGTCGGGTCCGGGGTGATCACCGGTGCCTGACTCACCTCATAGGCCACGGCAAGCTTTGCCCCCAATTGACGGGCCTGTCGGGCCACGACGGCGCCATCCCGTTTCTGCTCGACGGCGTTCTGCAGCGCCGTGACCCCTTGGGCCAGTTCGGCACGCTCTGCCCGCGCAGGCAGCCCCTCGATCAGGCCTTGCAGCGCCCCCAGAAACTCCACTTGCTCGCGGTATTCCGCTTCGTCGACAACTTTGCCGTCCGCGACCGTCGGCGGGTAGTCGGCGCTGACGTAATCGAGCAGGTGCAACGCCTGCGCAGCACCATCGACGGAATCTGCCGAGGCGGACACGCTGAACAGGCTGAGCAGTGTCAGACCCAGGCAGGCCAGAAAGCGGGACGGGGAAAGCATGAGTGGATCTCAAATAGAAATGCGAAGGGTTGCCATTGTTCATGTTGGGCGTCGCACACTCAAGCGTCGCTGCCCAA
The DNA here is from genome assembly GCA_963528485.1 of uncultured Pseudomonas sp. Taxonomy (GTDB): domain Bacteria; phylum Pseudomonadota; class Gammaproteobacteria; order Pseudomonadales; family Pseudomonadaceae; genus Aquipseudomonas. Next base: position 10,582 of record CAURWS010000021.1, read on the forward strand.
TGGCGGCAAAATGGCTCGATTTGCTCAATCTTCGGATTTGTCAGCCGATGTACTGGGGAGGCTACGCCACGTGCAGGCCTGTCCGTCAGACCTTTCTGAAAGTGTCGTGCGCCATCAAAAAGCCATTGTTTTAACCGCCCCGCTCCTTATAATCCCCGCCGCCACTACGTGGCAGACAGCCATCATTTTTGGCTGATTTCACGGGACGCCTCTCGCCTCCTTCAAACGGATTTGCCTGGCCGGATGCTCTGAAGCCCGGCTGGCCTTGTTCAAGGACTGATCTCGATGTCACCTCGCGCCCTAGGTACGCTCGCGCTGATCGCTGCTGCCCAACTGACCGGCTGTGCCGCCTTTCGCAACTATGACACCGAGCTGCAACAGACCAACCAGCAGCTCACCAGCGGCAACGTCGACGGCGCCCTGACCCTTCTCGAAAAGAACAACACGGGCGACGACAAAGACCTGCTCTATTACTTCGAGAAAGGCGAACTGCTGCGCTCCAAGGGCGACCTGACCGGCAGCCAGGCCGCGTGGGGCCACGCCGACCAGACCGTCATCGCCTGGGAAGACTCGGTCAAGCTCGACAGCGGCAAATACCTGACCCAGTTCGGCAGCTATCTGGTCAACGACAAAGTGCGTCGCTACGAAGGCTACGACTACGAAAAAGTCATGCTGACCACGCAGATGGCGCTGAACCTGCTGGCCCAGAACGACTTCGAAGGCGCCCGCACCGAGATCAAGAAAACCCACGAACGCGAAGCCGTGATCGCCGAACTGCGCGACAAGGAATACCTCAAGAGCGAAGACGAGGCCAAGACCAGGGGCGTGAGCACCCAGTACAAAGACCTCAAGGGCTATCCGGTGGAATCCCTCGACGCGCCGGAAGTGGTGAGCCTGAAAAACAGCTACCAGAGCGCGTTCAGCCACTACCTCGCAGGCTTCGTCTACGAAGCGCTGGGCGAGAAGGACCTCGCTGCGCCGGGTTATCGCCAGGCCGTCGAACTGCGCCCGAATACGCCGCTGCTGGATCAGGCGCTGCTCAACCTCGACGCCGCCGGCAGCAAGAACAGCCAGACCGAAGGCAGCGACGTGCTGCTGGTCGTGCAGACCGGCTTCGCCCCGGCGCGTGATTCGGTGCGCATCCCGCTGCCCCTGCCGATCAACAACAATCTGGTGATCACCCCGCTGTCCTTCCCGGTGATCAAGGCCGACAACTCCACCGCGTTCTTCAATCAGGTGGGTGTCGATGGCCAGCCGGTCAACCTGACCGCCCTTAACAGCACCACGGCCATGTCGCGTCGCGCCCTGCGTGACGACATGCCCGGCATCATCCTGCGCACCAGCGTGCGCGCCATCAGCCGTGGCGTGGCGCAGAAGCAACTCAACGACGTGAACCCGCTGGCAGGCCTGGCCGTGGGCATCGCCTCGGCAGTGACCGAAGGCGCCGACACCCGCACCTGGCGCACCCTGCCGGACAACACGCTGGTGGCGCGCATTCGCCTGAAACAGGGCGAGCACCAGGTCGTGCTGCCGTCCTCGCTGGGCGGCACCCATGTGCAGCTCAAGATCGACCGCCCTTATCAAGTGGTCACCCTGCGCGCCATCGGCAATCAGGTCTACACCGCGGGCGTTGCCGCCCAAGTGACGCCGTCGAGCCTGCCCCAGGCCGTGGCCGTCAACAAACCCTGAACGGAGACACTTCATGCGTAAGATTTTCGCGCTGATGGCACTGGCACTGCTCGCCGGTTGCGCCACCCCGCCGCCACCCGCCCCCGGCAGCGCCGCCAGCAAGGTGGTTGCGCTCGGCAACCTGAAAAACATCGAGATCGGGCCAATGCGTGTCGCTCGCGAGAACGGCTTCTTGACCGTCAACGTCTCGCTGAACAACACCAGCAGTTACAACAAGACGATGTACTACCGCTTCGCCTGGCTGGGCAACGACGGCTTCCCCGTTGCCGAGCCCGAAGCCTGGAAAAGCCTGACGCTGTATGGCTCGCAGAGCAGCTTCCTGCCCGCCATCGCCCCGGTGCCGAAGGCCACTGACTTTCGCCTCGAAGTCAAAACCCCGTAATCGCCCCTTTCGCTCAGCTCAAGAGACCCAGACATGCACCTGATCCGCCTCTCTCTGCTCGCCGCCGTCGCCCTGCTGGCCACCGGTTGCGCCAACAACTCGCCCGCACTGGGCAGCAAGAACATCAGCTACGGCGACACCAAGGCCGTCGAGACCGTGACCAACGAGTTCGGCTCAACGGACCTGCAGATGATCGCCGAAAGCATGACCCGCTCCCTGGCGCAGTCCGGCACCCTGCAGGGCCGCCCGGTGGTGCAGGTTTATGACGTGAAGAACAAGACCAGCGAGTACATCGACACCCGCGAAATCACCACGTCGATCAAGACCCAGCTGATGAAGTCCGGCACCGCCCGCTTCGCCAGCGACAACACCGACATGCAAAGCCAGGTCGATCAGCTGAAGCTGCAGAACCAGAGCGGCCTGTACAAGAAGTCGACCGTCAGCAAGACCGGCAACATGGTCGCGGCCAAATACCGTCTTGAAGGCTCGATCAGCTCGATCGTCAAGCGCAGCAGTGATTACAAGGACGTCTTCTACAAATTCAGCCTGCAGTTGATCGACGTTGAAAGCGGCATCGCTGAGTGGATGGACGAGAAAGAAATCCGCAAGACCACGGAGCGCTGAGTAATGCGTGCATGGATCGGCATTCTTGGCCTGGTGTGCGCGATAGGCGCCCAAGCCGCGCCCAAGGTCGCGGTCACCGACATGGCCTTCGAGCAGCAGGTGGAGCAATACATCCACACGGTGTCGGCGCAGACCAATATTCAGGTCAATCGCTACAGCGCCAGCGGCTCGTCGAGCTACAACGAGTACGAGGCGCGCAACACCTACATCGAGCAGGGCGAGCTGCGTAAATTCAGCGGCGACATCAAGGGCGAGATTCTCAAGTCCGGGATGTTCCAGCTGGTGCAGGGCACCCCGTACACCGCAGGCGCCAAGGAAGACGTGTACGACGTCATCAAGCGCATCAAGAACGGCAACTTCAAGGGCGCCGACTACGTGCTGTTCGGCACCGTGTCGGACATCGATTTTCGTCAGGACATCAACGAAATCGCCAACACCAACAGCCACTCAGCGGTGCTGGGCCTGACCCTGGTGGGTGATTTCAGCCTGATCAACACCCGCACCTTCGAGATCACCTCGGCGTTCACGGCGATGGGCGAAGGTCAGGACACCAAGCTGGTCAATGGCAACGACGTGCGCGTCAACGCCAACCGAGGCCGCGTGGTAAGGGAGGTGTCGAAGTCGATCGGCATGGACGTCGCGCGTCAGCTGCGTGAGCAACTGCGTGGTGAGGTTGAGTATTCGCAGGATCAGCCTGCGCCACGCAACAACCTGCCACGTGATGAGGCGCCGAAGATTTTGCGTTGAGCTGAAGGGCTGGCGTACCAACCATGGGGGCCAGGCCACAGCCCCTGTAGGAGCGCGCTTGCCCGCGATCGAGTCAGGTCAGCCGACACATCCGGTACTGACAGATCGCAATCGCGGGCAAGCGCGCGCCTACAAAGTTAGGCGTTATGCGCGATGCAACGTCGCCAGAAACGCCGCGGCACTGACGAACAACCCGGCGAACGTACGATTCATCCGGCGCTGCTGTTTAGGTGTCTTCAACGCGCGCAGCACCTTCGACGCCAGCCCCGTATACCCCGCCATCACGATCAGATCGACACTGACCATCGTCACGCCAATCATCAGGTACTGCGGCAGCAGTGGCAGGTGGGTGTCGATGAACTGCGGCAGGATCGCCAGCATGAACACCAGCGCCTTGGGGTTGCTGATGTTCACCAGAAAGCCGCGAAAAACCAGCGCCAGTGGCTTGCCGATCGGGCGAACGGTCGCGTCTTCGGACAGATCGCTGGGCAAGGCGCGCCACTGCTTGATGCCCAGGTACACCAGGTACGCGACACCAAACCATTTGATCAGGGTGAAGGCCATGGCCGAGGTCGCCAGCACGGCGCCAAGGCCGGCAGCGATGACGGCGATCTGCACGATGAGCGCCAGTTGCAGGCCCAGCGCGTTCCAGTAACCGCGCCAGAACCCGTATTGCAGACCGCTGGACATCGATGCGATCGCACCGGCGCCCGGAGAAAGACTGATGACCCAGCAGGCGGCGAAAAACGCCAGCCACGTTTCGAGCGACATTACACACCTCAGGCAGAACCGAACTGGGCTCTAAGCTAGTGTCTGCGCGGCGCAAAAACCAATTATTTCTAACTGTTACGCCAGATTCACGGATAGCTGTTTCGCAGACAACTGTCCGCAAACAACTGAGAGGCTACTTCGAGGCTGAACTGTCGCCTGCGCGTTTTTCGCCCGAGATGATCGCCATGCCGTCGTTGCCGCGCCAGCGGCGGATCGACTTCTGGAAAAACTGACTGTTGGGCACCTGCACCAACGTGCCGCCCAGCTCGGCCGGCTCCACCAGGGTGGTGAACATCAGGTTGATGGCCGTGACACGTCCCTTGATGCCGGGCTTGTCGGTGGTGTCCACCAGCTCGACCACATCGCCAATGCGAAACGGCCCCATGGTGAAGATGAACACCGCGCACAACAGGTTCGACAGCACGCTCCACATGGCGAAGAACGCCACCGCCGCCACCGCGACGAAGCCCGACAGCGCGGCCCACAGCACCGAGGCCGACACGCCAAGACGCCCCAGCACCGCCACAAAGGCCGTGCCCATGATCAGCCAGCGCAAGCCGCCGCGGACCATCACCAGCAGCTCCGGTGGCAGCAGCGGATAGCGCTCGGCCATGCGCGTGAGAAAGCGCGCCACGAAGCGTTGCAGGGTGTAGCCGATCAGCAGGATCAACAGAATCTGCAACGCAATCAGGATCGGCTCGATCCAGTAAGCCGGAACCGGCAGCACCAACGCCTCCATCAGGACAACGCTTCCAGCTCGGCCTGCATCGACTCCAGCAGCTCCAGCGCTTGCATCCAGGCTTCTTCCAGCTCCGCTTCACGGACCTTGAGTTTGGCTTGATCGGCCAGCAAGTCGCGCAGCTTGTCCTTGTTGGCTGCCTCGTAGACCGCGCTGTCGCCCAGGGCGACTTCGATCTTCGCCAGCTTCTCGTGAACGGTGCCGAGTTCCTTTTCCAGCTTGTCGGCTTCGCGCTTGTGCGGGGCCAGTTGCTGGCGCAGCGCAGCCGCTTGTTGGCGCTGGGCTTTCTTGTCGGTCTTGTCCGGGTTGACCGGCGTGTTGCTGACCGGCGCGTTGCGCTGACGGTAATCCGCCAGCCAGCGGGTGTAGTCGTCCAGGTCGCCGTCGAATTCCTCGACCGCACCATCGGCGACCAGCAGGAAGTTGTCGGTGGTGCTCTTGAGCAAATGGCGATCGTGAGAAACCACCAACACCGCGCCGCTGAATTCCTGCAACGCCATGGTCAGGGCCAGGCGCATTTCCAGATCCAGGTGGTTGGTCGGTTCGTCGAGCAGCAGCAGGTTCGGCTTGTCCCAGGCGATCAGGGCCAGAGCAAGACGGGCCTTTTCGCCGCCGGAGAAATTCAGCACCGGCTCTTCCAGCCGCGCGCCACGGAAGTCGAAACCGCCGAGGAAGTCGCGCAGGGTCTGCTCACGCTCGGTCGGTGCCAGGCGCTGCAGGTGCAGCAGCGGGCTGGCCTTGGCGTCGAGGGAATCCAGCTGATGCTGGGCGAAGTAGCCGACCACGGTGTTCTCGCCACGCACCAGACGACCGCTCAGAGGCTCGAGTTCGCCCGCGAGGTTCTTGATCAGTGTGGATTTACCGGCGCCGTTCGGGCCCAGCAAACCGATGCGCGCACCCGGCGTCA
>CAURWS010000022.1:0-16099 GCA_963528485.1 uncultured Pseudomonas sp.
GAACTCCAGTCTTTCGGGTGAAACCGCGAAGATGATCGATTCGGAAGTGCGCAGCATCATCGACCAGTGCTACGGCACGGCGAAGCAGATCCTCACCGATAATCGCGACAAGCTGGATGCAATGGCCGATGCGCTGATGAAGTACGAAACGATCGACGCTGAGCAGATTGATGACATCATGGCGGGTCGCACCCCTCGCGAACCGCGTGACTGGTCCGGTGGCAACGGTAACTCCGGTACGCCTGCCGCGCCCGTCGGTCCTCGCCCGGAAACACCGATCGGCGGCCCTGCTGCTGACCATTAAGGCCTGACATGACTTCTACGCTGTACCCAACCCGGTTGCCTTGCGGCAACCGGGTTCTTGATTTATCCCGGACGCACGTCATGGGAATCCTCAATATCACCCCCGATTCGTTCTCCGATGGCGGTCGTTTCGCGCAGCGCGATCTCGCGTTGAGTCATGCCGAAGCGATGGTCAAGGCGGGCGCGACGCTGATCGATGTCGGCGGCGAATCCACGCGCCCAGGTGCGCGCACCGTCTCCCCCGTCGAGGAGCTTGAGCGTGTGGCGCCGATCGTCGAAGCGATTAATCGCGAGCTCGATGTGGTCATCTCGGTGGACACCTCGACGCCTGCGGTGATTCGCGAAACCGCACGCCTGGGCGCCGGGCTGATCAACGACGTGCGTTCGCTGCGCCGTGATGGCGCGCTGGATGCCGCGGTGGCAACCGGTCTGCCGGTGTGCCTGATGCATATGCGCGGCGAGCCCACGGACATGCAGGATGACCCGCGCTACGACGATCTGCTGGGTGAGGTGGCTGCTTTCCTCAGTGAGCGAGTGGACGCCTGTGTCGCCGCCGGTATCGCGGCTGACAAGATTATCCTCGACCCCGGTTATGGCTTTGCCAAGACGCTCGAACACAATCTGAGTCTGTTCAAGCATATGGAGGTCCTGCATGCGCTGGGGCGGCCTTTGCTGGTGGGTGTGTCGCGCAAGAGCATGATCGGCAAGGTGCTGGATAAACCGGTGGATCAGCGTCTTTACGGTGCCTTGGCACTGGCCGCGATGGCCATGCTCAAGGGTGCGAGAATTTTACGTGTGCACGATGTGGCGGAAACTGTCGACGTGGTGCGGATGATTGCCGCTGTCGAATCGGCAAAATAAGAAGGTTGGAGCACCCATGACCAAGAAAAAATATTTCGGAACCGACGGCATTCGCGGTCGTGTCGGTCAATTCCCGATCACTCCGGATTTCATGCTCAGACTCGGCTGGGCCGCTGGCATGGCATTTCGCAAGATGGGCGCGTGCCGCATTCTGGTTGGCAAGGACACGCGCATCTCCGGTTACATGTTCGAATCCGCTCTGGAGGCCGGCTTGTCCGCCGCAGGCGCTGACGTGATGCTGCTCGGCCCGATGCCGACCCCGGCAATCGCCTACCTGACGCGCACTTTCCACGCGGAGGCGGGCATTGTCATCAGTGCATCGCACAACCCCCATCACGACAACGGCATCAAGTTCTTCTCGGGTCAGGGCACCAAGCTGCCGGACGAGATCGAGATGATGATCGAGGAGTTGCTCGATACGCCGATGACCGTGGCCGAGTCTGAAAAGCTCGGTAAGGTTTCGCGGATCAACGACGCGGCGGGTCGCTATATCGAGTTCTGCAAGAGCAGCGTGCCGACAAGCACCGATTTTGCCGGCCTCAAGATCGTCGTGGACTGCGCTCATGGCGCGACCTACAAGGTGGCGCCGAATGTGTTCCGGGAGTTGGGCGCAACCGTTACCGTGCTTTCTGCTGCGCCTAACGGCCTGAATATCAACGATGACTGCGGCTCCACTCACATGGGTAACCTGCAGGCAGCGGTTGTTGCCGAGAAGGCCGACCTGGGCATCGGCTTCGATGGTGATGGTGACCGCGTGCTGATGGTCGATCACACCGGCGCCATCGTCGATGGCGACGAACTGCTGTACATCATCGCTCGCGACTTGCACGAGCGCGGTCGCTTGCAGGGGGGGGTTGTCGGTACCCTGATGAGCAACCTGGGGCTTGAGCTGGCACTGGCAGATCTGAACATTCCGTTCGTGCGTGCCAATGTGGGTGACCGCTATGTCATCGCCGAGCTGCTCGAGCGCAACTGGCAGGTGGGCGGCGAGAACTCCGGTCACGTTGTCTGCTTCCAGCATACCACCACGGGTGATGCGATCATTGCCGCGCTTCAGGTGCTGCTTGCCTTGAAACGTACCGGACAGAGCCTGGCCGAGTCGCGTCAGGGGCTGAAGAAGTGCCCGCAGGTGTTGGTCAACGTGCGCTTTGAAGGCGGCAAGGTTGACCCGGTTCAGCACCCTGCCGTCAAAGAGGCCTGTGAGCGCGTGACCGCGGCCATGGGTGGTCGTGGGCGTGTGCTGCTGCGCAAGTCCGGTACAGAGCCTTTGGTGCGTGTAATGGTCGAAGGTGAGGATCAGGACGTGGTCGCAGGCTACGCCGATGAGCTGGCAAAACTGGTTGCTGAAGTTTGCGTCTGATTTCGGCTTGCCAGTGTCGAAACTGTTGGGTAACATCTGCGCCCACTTTGACCGACGAGGTACAGCATGCGTCGCCCTATGGTAGCTGGTAACTGGAAAATGCACGGTACCTGCGCCAGCGTCGCTGAGCTGGTCGAAGGTTTGGCGAACATGGCCATTCCTGAAGGTGTCGATGTTGCGGTATTCCCTTCGAGCCTGCACGTCAGCTTCGTTGTCGAGTGCTTTGAAGAGCACTCGATTTCTGTAGGTGCGCAGAACTGCGCCCACGAGGCGGGGCAGGGTGCGCTGACCGGTGAGATTTCGCCGACTCAGTTGCAGGATGCAGGTTGCAAGCTGGTGCTTGTAGGGCATTCGGAGCGTCGCCAGATCATGGGTGAAAGCAACGAAGTCCTGAACCGCAAATTCGCGGCGGCACAGGCAAGCGGTCTGACACCGGTGCTGTGTATCGGTGAAACGCTTGAGCAGCGCCAGGCTGGCAAGACGCTTGAAGTTGTCGGGCAACAACTCGACAGCATCATCGAAGAGCTTGGCATTGATGCTTTCGTGAATGCAGTAATTGCCTACGAGCCAGTCTGGGCTATTGGTACCGGATTGACGGCCTCGCCGGAACAGGCGCAGGAAGTGCACGCAGCCATTCGTGCGCAGTTGGCGAAAGAGAATTCTGAAGTCGCGCAAGGTGTGCGGCTTCTATATGGCGGCAGCGTGAAGGCGGCCAATGCGGTCGAGCTGTTCAGCATGCCGGATATCGATGGGGGCCTCATTGGTGGTGCTTCCCTGAATGCAGATGAGTTCGGTGCGATCATTCGCGCCGCGGGAAACTGAAAAAATGCTGGAAACAGTCGTAGTCGTTCTTCATCTGCTGGGTGCGCTGGGCGTTGTTGCTCTGGTATTGCTGCAGCAGGGTAAAGGTGCGGACGCTGGCGCGTCGTTCGGAGCAGGTGCATCAAATACTGTCTTCGGAGGCCAAGGTTCCTCTACCTTTCTTAGTAAGTTTACTGCTATACTAGCCGCCTGTTTCTTCATAACCAGCTTGGGGTTAGGTTACTTTGCTAAAGAGAAAGCTCACCAGCTGACTCAAGTAGGTTTGCCAAATCCAGCCGTACTGGAAGTGAAACAAAAGCCGGCAGCAGATGATGTTCCGGTCCTGGAAGGACAACAGAAACCAGCCGCTGCTCCAGCTGATGTTCCTGCCGCTCCAGAACAGAAGTAACACAGGATTCGCAGTTGATATTGGGACTGCAAAAAGAGTTGTAATGCCGAGGTGGTGGAATTGGTAGACACGCAACCTTGAGGTGGTTGTGCCCATAGGGTGTAGGGGTTCGAGTCCCCTTCTCGGTACCAATTAACAAGGCAGCCCGCAGTAGCGGGCTTTCTTGTAGGTGGATGTGTTGGATTGACCCAAAACGGGTTCAGTCGTATACTTCCGCCCCAGCTTTGTCGCGGGGTGGAGCAGTCTGGTAGCTCGTCGGGCTCATAACCCGAAGGTCGTTGGTTCAAATCCAGCCCCCGCAACCAGTTTTAGCGGAGCCCCTTTTCAGGGGCTTTTTGTTAGCTGGACACTTTATGACGCCGCTGTTCGACGGCGTTTTTCATGATGGGCGCTTCGCCCATTTTTTATTTGCACAGCATGCACGAGGGGGTTCAGGTGTCGAGCAAGCTAGAACAGTTGCAGGCCTTGTTGGCCCCGGTAATCGTGGCCCTTGGCTATGAATGCTGGGGTATCGAGTTTTCGGCTCAGGGCCGTCACTCGCTGTTGCGCGTTTATATCGATAAAGAAGGCGGCATTCTGGTGGACGATTGTGCCATCGTCAGCCGTCAGATCAGCGGTGTTCTGGACGTAGAAGATCCAATCAGCTCCGAATATACGCTCGAAGTTTCTTCTCCTGGCATGGAACGCCCGCTGTTCACGATCGAGCAGTTTGCCGCCTTTGCCGGGGAGCAAGTGAAGATAAGACTACGTTCGTCCTTCGAGGGACGACGTAACTTTCAAGGCCTTCTCCGCGGGGTGGAGGAGCAGGATGTCGTGGTGCAAGTGGATGCCCATGAATACCTGTTGCCGATCGATCTGATCGACAAAGCCAACATTATTCCCACGTTTGACTGAAACGTGCCAGATACTGCGGATCCCGCGGATCCAATGGCTTGCGAAAGGCGAGGCGTACGATGAGCAAAGAAGTACTGCTGGTTGTTGAGTCGGTATCCAATGAAAAAGGCGTACCGGCCGGTGTGATTTTTGAAGCGCTGGAAATTGCGTTGGCCACGGCCACCAAAAAGCGTTTTGAAGACGAAGTTGACCTTCGTGTGGAAATCAATCGCCACACGGGTGCCTATGAGACGTTCCGTCGCTGGACCGTCGTTGAAGAAGACGATCTTGATGATCCGGCCATCGAAACCTGGCCGAGCAAGGTTGCCCAGACGCACCCGGGCGCTGTCGTCGGTGACGTTGTAGAAGAAAAGATCGAATCCATCGAGTTCGGCCGCATCGCTGCACAGACTGCCAAGCAAGTCATCGTGCAGAAAGTTCGCGAAGCCGAGCGCGCCCAGGTCGTGGACGCTTATCGCGAGCGTCTGGGCGAAATCATTTCCGGTACTGTTAAAAAAGTTACACGTGACAATGTCATCGTCGACTTGGGTAACAATGCCGAGGCGCTGCTGGCGCGTGAAGACATCATTTCGCGGGAAACCTTCCGCGTCGGTGTTCGCGTTCGTGCACTGCTCAAAGAAATCCGCACTGAAAACCGCGGCCCTCAGCTGATCCTGTCGCGCACTGCGCCAGAGATGCTGATCGAGCTGTTCCGGATCGAAGTTCCGGAAATTGCCGAAGGTCTCATCGAGGTGATGGCTGCCTCCCGTGATCCTGGTTCGCGTGCAAAAATCGCAGTTCGCTCCAAGGACAAACGCATCGACCCGCAAGGCGCCTGCATCGGCATGCGCGGTTCGCGTGTCCAGGCTGTTTCCGGCGAGTTGGGCGGCGAGCGTGTGGATATCGTCCTGTGGGACGACAACCCGGCACAGTTCGTCATCAATGCCATGTCGCCTGCGGAAGTCGCAGCGATCATCGTTGATGAAGACGCCCATGCCATGGATATCGCTGTAGGTGCAGACAACCTGGCCCAGGCGATTGGCCGTGGCGGTCAGAACGTTCGTCTTGCCAGTCAGTTGACCGGCTGGACACTGAACGTGATGACCGAGTCGGACATCCAGGCCAAGCAGCAAGCGGAAACCGGTGACATTCTGCGCAACTTCATCGACGAGTTGGAAGTCGACGAAGACCTGGCGCAGGTGCTGGTAGACGAAGGCTTCACCAGTCTGGAAGAGATTGCCTACGTACCGTTGGAAGAAATGCTCAACATCGACGGCTTTGACGAAGATACCGTCAACGAGCTTCGCGCTCGGGCCAAGGATCGTTTGTTGACCAAAGCCATCGCTACTGAGGAAAAGCTGGCAGACGCCCATCCGGCCGAAGACCTGCTCTCGCTTGAGGGTATGGACAAGGATTTGGCGATGGAACTGGCGGTGCGCGGCGTAATTACCCGCGAAGACCTGGCCGAGCAGTCTATTGACGATCTGCTCGACATCGACGGCATTGACGATGATCGTGCCGGCAAGTTGATCATGGCCGCCCGAGCCCATTGGTTCGAGTAACTAGGCGCGGCCTGAGGAGAGAAGTGCATGACGCAAGTCACGGTGAAACAACTGGCCGATGAGGTCAAAACACCGGTTGAGCGCCTGTTGCAGCAGATGCGTGAGGCAGGTCTGCCGCACACCGCCGCCGATGAAGGTGTGAGCGATAGTGAGAAGCAGTCTTTGCTGACGCACTTGAAGAGCAGCCACAAGGCGAAAGTGGAAGAACCGCGCAAGATCACTTTGCAGCGTAAAACCACGAGTACTTTGCGCGTTGCTGGCAGCAAGAGCATCAGCGTTGAAGTCCGTAAAAAGAAAGTCTTTGTACAACGCAGCCCGGAAGAAATCGAAGCCGAGCGCAAGCGCGAGCAGGACGAGCGACGTGCAGTAGAAAATGCTGCCCGTCAAAAGGCTGAAGAAGAAGCCCGTCAGCGTGCCGAAGAAGAAGCACGCCGTCAGCCTGCTCCTGCTGCTCAAGCTGTAGAAGCGGTTGCCGCTCCTGCGCCTCAAGCAGCTGCGCAAGCGGCTGTCGAAGCGGTTCAGGAAGCGCCTGTGGCGGCTCCTGCTCCAGCTGCAGACGCTCGCAAGCGCGACGAACCACGTCGTCCTGACAAACCACGTGCCGACGACAACAACCGTCGCGGCGGCGGTGGTGGCGACGGCGAGCGCAAAAACGCTCCGCATCGTGCTTCGGTCAAGGAAAAGGCGCCTGCGCCACGCGTTGCTCCACGTACCACCGACGAAGAAAGCGATGGCTTCCGTCGCGGCGGTCGCGGCAAGGCCAAACTGAAGAAGCGCAATGCTCATGGCTTCCAGAACCCTACCGGTCCTGTGATTCGTGAAGTGAAGATCGGCGAGACCATTACTGTGGGCGACCTCGCTCAGCAGATGTCGGTCAAGGCCGCTGAAATCATCAAGTTCATGTTCAAGCTGGGCACTCCAGCCACTATCAACCAGGTTCTGGATCAGGAAACTGCCCAGCTGGTCGCCGAAGAACTGGGCCACAAAGTGACCCTGGTCAGCGACACCGCCCTGGAAGATTCCCTGGCCGAGTCGCTGAAGTTTGAAGGCGAGACGTTCTCCCGTGCACCGGTCGTGACCGTAATGGGCCACGTTGACCACGGTAAGACCTCGCTGCTCGACTACATTCGTCGTGCCAAGGTGGCTGCTGGCGAAGCCGGCGGTATCACCCAGCACATCTGTGCATACCACGTGGAAACCGAGCGTGGCATGGTGACGTTCCTCGACACCCCGGGTCACGCCGCGTTTACCGCCATGCGTGCTCGTGGTGCCAAGGCCACCGACATCGTGATCCTGGTGGTTGCAGCTGACGACGGCGTGATGCCGCAGACCATCGAAGCCGTGCAACACGCACAGGCTGCCGGTGTTCCGCTGGTGGTCGCGGTCAACAAGATCGACAAGCCGGGCGCTGACCTGGACCGTATCCGCAGTGAGCTGTCGGCTCATGGCGTAACGTCCGAAGAGTGGGGTGGCGACACCCCATTCGTACCGGTCTCGGCGAAAGTCGGTACGGGCGTTGACGAACTGCTGGAAGCCGTTCTGCTGCAGGCCGAAGTTCTGGAACTGGTTGCTACCCCGTCGGCTCCTGGCCGCGGTGTCGTGGTCGAGTCCCGTCTGGACAAGGGCCGTGGTCCGGTGGCAACTGTTCTGGTTCAGGACGGTACGCTGCGTCAGGGCGACATGGTCCTGGTCGGCTCGAACTACGGTCGCGTTCGCGCCATGCTCGACGAGAACGGCAAGCCTATCAAGGAAGCCGGTCCATCCATCCCGGTCGAGATCCTCGGCCTGGACGGTACGCCAGATGCTGGCGACGAGATGAGCGTGGTTGCCGACGAGAAGAAAGCCCGTGAAGTGGCTCTGTTCCGTCAAGGCAAGTTCCGCGAAGTCAAGCTGGCCCGTGCTCACGCCGGCAAGCTGGAAAACATCTTCGAGAACATGGGTCAGGAAGAGAAGAAGACGCTCAACATCGTCCTCAAATCCGACGTCCGTGGTTCTCTGGAAGCTTTGCAGGGCGCTTTGAACGGCCTGGGCAACGACGAAGTACAGGTCCGTGTAGTGGGTGGCGGCGTCGGTGGTATCACCGAGAGCGATGCCAACCTGGCGCTGGCTTCCAACGCTGTTCTGTTCGGCTTCAACGTGCGTGCTGATGCTGGTGCGCGCAAGATCGTCGAGCAGGAAGGTCTGGACATGCGTTACTACAACGTCATCTACGACATCATCGAAGACGTCAAGAAGGCCCTCACCGGCATGCTTGGCAGCGACGTCCGGGAGAACATCCTGGGTATCGCCGAAGTGCGTGACGTGTTCCGCTCGCCGAAATTCGGTGCGATCGCCGGCTGTATGGTCGTCGAAGGTACTGTTTATCGTAACCGTCCGATCCGCGTACTGCGTGAAGACATCGTTATCTTCGAAGGCGAGCTGGAATCCCTGCGCCGCTTCAAGGATGACGCTTCCGAAGTGCGTAACGGCATGGAGTGCGGTATCGGCGTCAAGAGCTATAACGACGTCAAGGTCGGCGACAAGATCGAAGTCTTCGAGAAGGTCCAAGTGGCTCGCAGCCTCTAAATCGCGAGCTTCAGGAATCCTGGCAGTCGCCGCATGAAAATGCCCAGCGCCCGTTACGGACTCTAAATGCAACGCCCGGTCCGGCTTCTGCCAGGCCGGGCGTTTGCCGCTTTCAGACCACCCAGCACTGCTGGGTGGCAGCAGCAGGTAACAAGACATGGCAAAAGAATACAGCCGTACCCAACGTATCGGCGATCAGATGCAGCGCGAGCTGGCTCAGCTGATCCGTCGTGAAGTAAAAGACCCGCGCGTGGGTCTGGTCACCATCACCGCCGTCGACGTCAGTCGCGATGTCGGTCACGCGAAAATCTTCATCACCGTGATGGGTGTCGAAGGCGCGGAAGACATCTCGCAGACGCTCAAGGTGCTGAACTCCGCCGCAGGCTTCCTGCGCATGCAGCTGGGTCGTGAAATGAAGCTGCGCAGCGTGCCTCAGCTGCACTTCCATTACGACGAAAGCGTGTCGCGCGGTGCCCACCTGTCGGCGCTGATCGAGCGCGCAGTGGCTGAAGACAACCAGCACGAACACGCTTCCAAGCAAGATGCCTCGGAGGAGTAGCGGCGTGGCTCAGGTCAAGCGTATCCGCCGTAACGTCAGCGGCATCATCCTGCTCGACAAGCCGCTGGGTTTCACCTCCAACGCTGCCTTGCAAAAGGTTCGCTGGTTGCTCAACGCGCAAAAGGCCGGCCACACCGGCAGCCTCGACCCATTGGCCACCGGCGTGCTGCCGTTGTGCTTCGGTGAGGCGACCAAGTTCTCCCAGTACCTGCTCGATTCCGACAAGGGTTACGAGACCCTGATGCAGCTGGGCAAGACCACTACCACGGCAGACGCCGAAGGCGAGGTGTTACAAACGCGTCCGGTGACCGTTGGTCGCGCCGATATCGAGGCTGTGCTGCCTGATTTTCGCGGGAATATCAGTCAGATACCGCCGATGTACTCCGCCCTCAAGCGTGATGGCCAGCCGTTGTACAAACTGGCTCGCGCAGGGGAAGTGGTGGAGCGCGAGGCGCGTTCTGTTACTATTGCGCGCCTGGAATTACTGGCGAGCGAAGGCGAGACGGCTCGACTGTCGGTTGGCTGCAGCAAAGGCACCTATATTCGTACCCTGGTGGAGGATATCGGTGAGAAGCTCGGTTGTGGTGCTTACGTCGCAGAACTGCGCCGCACCCACGCCGGCCCCTTCACGCTGGCCCAGACGGTCACGCTCGAAGAGCTGGAAGCCGTGCACGCCGAAGGTGGCAATGAAGCGGTCGATCGCTTCCTGATGCCGTCCGACAGCGGTTTGCTCGACTGGCCGTTGCTGAAGTTTTCCGAGCACAGTTCGTTCTACTGGTTGCATGGTCAGCCAGTCCGCGCACCGGATGCGCCGAAATTCGGCATGGTGCGGGTGCAGGATCATGAAGGACGCTTCATCGGGATCGGTGAAGTGAGTGAAGACGGGCGTATTGCGCCACGTCGACTGATTCGGTCAGAGTGACCGGACCCGTCGAGTCGGGGTTGTCCCGGCGCGGCGGTACGAGGGTGGCTGTTAACAGGCATGGTCACTCCTCATTTATTGATACAGGGATTTGTCCCTGGCCTGTTGAAGCTGTTTCGTTGAAACAGTTTCCTGATAGAAGGATTGCCACATGGCTCTCGACGTTCAAGAAAAGGCTCAAATCGTAGCTGACTACCAGCAAGCTGTTGGTGACACTGGTTCGCCAGAAGTGCAAGTTGCACTGCTGACCCACAACATCAACAAACTGCAAGGTCACTTCAAGGCCAACGGTAAAGATCACCACTCCCGTCGTGGTCTGATCCGCATGGTTAACCAGCGTCGTAAGCTGCTGGACTACCTGAAAGGCAAGGACGTGAGCCGTTACAGCGCTCTGATCGCTCGCCTGGGTCTGCGTCGCTAATCAGCGATTGCGCTAGAGGTTGGTTGTCTGTCGTGCGTCTGCGGGGTTCCCGCTGGTGCAGGGCAGGCTCCCAGCCTCAAGTTTTATCTGGATACACGTTTTACGCTTCACCCTGGACTGGCGAAGGGTCCTATTCCCCTCACTGCCCAAGAATTCGCAAGAAACCAGTTCCCCCAAGAGCCACAAAGAAGGTAGGAAACCGTGAACCCGGTAATCAAGAAGTTTCAATTCGGTCAATCGACCGTCACTCTGGAGACAGGCCGTATCGCCCGTCAGGCTTCTGGTGCGGTATTGGTCACCGTTGACGACGACGTCACCGTTCTCGTGACCGTGTTCGTCGCCAAGCAGGAAGACGCAGGCAAAGGCTTCTTCCCGCTGTCTGTTCACTACCAGGAAAAAACCTACGCTGCCGGCAAGATCCCTGGCGGCTTCTTCAAGCGTGAAGGCCGTCCTTCCGAAAAAGAAACACTGACCTCGCGTCTGATCGACCGTCCGATCCGCCCACTGTTTCCTGAAGGCTTCATGAACGAAGTGCAGGTGGTCTGCACCGTCGTTTCCACCAGCAAGAAAACCGATCCGGACATCGCTGCGATGATCGGTACCTCGGCTGCCCTGGCCATTTCCGGCATTCCTTTCGACGGCCCGATCGGCGCTGCGCGCGTGGCTTACCACGAAAGCACCGGCTACCTGCTGAACCCGAATTACGAGCAACTGAAAGCGTCGAGCCTGGACATGGTCGTTGCCGGTACCGAAGAAGCGGTACTGATGGTTGAATCCGAAGCCAAAGAACTGACCGAAGACCAGATGCTGGGCGCCGTGCTGTTCGCCCACGACGAATTCCAGTCGGTCATCAAGGCTGTCAAAGAGCTGGCCGCCGAAGCTGCCAAGCCAACCTGGACCTGGGCTCCGAAAGCCGAAGCCACTGAACTGCTGGGCGCTATCCGCTCCGAGTTCGGCGCTGCGATCTCCGAGGCCTACACCATCACCGTCAAGGCCGACCGTTACGCTCGCCTGGGCGAGCTGAAGGATCAGGTCGTTGCCAAGCTGGCCGTTGAGGAAGGCAGCCCTTCGGCTCACGAAGTCAAAGCCGCTTTCGGTGAAATCGAATACCGCACCGTTCGCGAAAACATCGTTGATGGCAAGCCGCGTATCGACGGCCGCGACACCCGTACCGTACGTCCGCTGAACATCGAAGTCGGCGTTCTGCCAAAGACCCACGGCTCGGCTCTGTTCACCCGTGGCGAAACGCAGGCGCTGGTTGTCGCGACCCTGGGTACTGCCCGTGACGCACAGCTGCTGGACACCCTGGAAGGCGAAAAGAAAGACCCGTTCATGCTGCACTACAACTTCCCTCCGTTCTCGGTGGGCGAGTGTGGTCGCATGGGTGGCGCGGGTCGTCGCGAAATCGGTCACGGCCGTCTGGCCCGCCGTTCGGTTCAGGCCATGCTGCCTGCTGCTGACGCGTTCCCGTACACCATCCGCGTCGTATCGGAAATCACCGAGTCCAACGGTTCCAGCTCCATGGCCTCGGTCTGCGGCGCTTCCCTGGCACTGATGGACGCTGGCGTTCCGCTGAAGGCACCGGTTGCCGGTATCGCCATGGGTTTGGTGAAAGAAGGCGAGAAATTCGCCGTTCTGACCGACATCCTGGGTGACGAAGACCACCTCGGCGACATGGATTTCAAAGTGGCCGGTACCGCCAATGGCGTCACCGCACTGCAGATGGACATCAAGATCAAGGGCATCACCGAAGAAATCATGGAGATCGCCCTGGGTCAGGCCCTGGAAGCTCGCCTGAACATCCTCGGCCAGATGAACCAGATCATCGGTCAGTCGCGTCCTGAGCTGTCGGAAAACGCTCCGACCATGATCGCGATGAAGATCGACACCGACAAGATCCGTGACGTCATCGGCAAAGGCGGCGCGACCATTCGTGCCATCTGCGAAGAAACCAAGGCGTCGATCGACATCGAAGACGACGGCTCGATCAAGATCTTCGGCGAAACCAAGGAAGCCGCTGAGGCAGCACGTCAGCGCGTTCTGGGTATCACCGCTGAGGCCGAGATCGGCAAGATCTACGTTGGCAAGGTTGAGCGCATCGTCGACTTCGGCGCATTCGTCAACATCCTGCCTGGCAAGGACGGTCTGGTGCACATCTCCATGCTGAGCGACGCTCGCGTTGAGAAAGTCACCGACGTTCTGAAAGAAGGTCAGGAAGTCGAAGTGCTGGTGCTGGACGTGGATAACCGCGGCCGCATCAAGCTGTCGATCAAAGACGTCGCAGCAGCCAAGGCATCGGGCGTTTAATCGCACGCCGTCAGCGCTGTAGAGAAAGGGTCCTTCGGGGCCCTTTTTTTTCGAGTGCAATTAATGGGTTACAACTGTAACGCCTTGCAAACGGACCCTCAGAACATGCATCTTGCAAGCGGAACTTTCCTTAAACGGGCAATCTGCACGATCGCGTCGGATCCATTATTTGTTAACTTGCTGATTTTTATAGAAAAATATTTGAAGCAATGTTTGGCACAGCGCTTGCGATATACCCAGTAACCCTGCGGCCAACGAGGTTGGCGCAGATTCTGAGAAAAACAGGAGTTACTCGTATGAAGAAGTTCGCTATCGCTGCTGCTACCGCCACTGCTCTGACCCTGACCATGGCCAACGTAGCCATGGCTGAAACCGCGACTCAAGCGCCTATGCAAGTAGCCGCAGGTGAAGTGGCAAAAACCAAAGAAGCCACCTCTGATACCTGGATCACCACCAAGGTCAAATCCGACCTGCTGACTGAGAAAGGCATCCCTGGCTCCGACATCAAGGTTGAAACCAACAAAGGTGTGGTATCCCTGTCGTCGACCGTTGCTATCACCGAAGCCCAGAAAACTACTGCTGTGGCCATCACCAAGAAAATCAAAGGCGTCAAGGCTGTTTCGGCTGACGGCCTGAAAGCCGAGTAATTCGATTTCGAAGAACCGAACGAACGGACGATTGACGGCCAGGGAGGCCGTTGGTTGGTCGGTTGAAGGTTCATGCGAAGGCCACATGGATGTGGCCATTACAAGCCCTGGCGCTCGCGTCGGGGCTTGTTCTATCTGGTGGTCACACAGTTTCAGCATATTTGCGCAATATCCCTTCGACACGGCGCCAATACGCCTATGCAGTCCACACTACATCCCGCTGCGCAAGTGCACTGTCTTGGTTCAATGCCGGGGACGGTGCGTCGGGTGTCTGCACTTATCGACAGCCTTTGAATTAACGGCCAATCGTTTAGCGCCGTTAAGTACCGTAAAGCCTCATAGGTCTATGCCCCTTTGGTATCAATAAGTCGTTATTAAGTTATTGAACTTAAGGTGTATTTGTCTTGAGCTTGCAAGCCTTGAGGCAGAGCGCCAGGCCGCTTGTTTGGCGGGGCTGGCGGATATGGCACGGCTTTCGTCACGATCACAGTTAAGGCTATTGGCGAGAATATTGACGCCAACAATCAAGCGGTCAACTTTTCCATTCAAATACGTTGTTGAAAGTATGCATGAGCATAAATATTGCATACTGCGCAGATCCTCTCTGAATGAGTGAAGATTCGACTCACTTTGTCCGCGCAGTTGTCATTGAACATTGTTCGATTCAATGCGGTGCGAGTGTTGCAAGCCAATTGATTGCGCTGATATTCCGGGCTCTGCCTGAAACTCTTTTGCCGTGAGATTGAAAGCAATGCCCACGATTCCCTTGCTGATTTGCGACGACTCCAATATGGCGCGCAAACAGTTGATACGCGCCTTGCCTCCCGATTGGGGAGTGTCGGTCACCACCGCGACCAACGGACACGAGGGCCTTGAGGCTATTCGTCAGGGCCTTGGGCAGGTGGTGTTACTGGACCTGACCATGCCGGACATGGACGGCTATCAGGCGCTGGCGGCCATGCGCGCGGAGAATCTGCAGGCCAAGGTCATTGTAGTGTCGGGCGACGTTCAGGAAGAGGCCGTACGCCGCACGCTCGAACTGGGCGCCTTGGCGTTCCTGAAAAAGCCGGCCGACCCCCTCGAACTGCAGCTGACCCTGCAACGCCTGGGTTTGCTGGGCGAGCCGAGCAAACCGGTCCCGCTCGCGGCCAAGGCTGATACAACCGTCATCAGTTTCCAGGACGCCTTCCGCGAGACCGTCAACGTCGCTATGGGCCGCGCGGCCGCCTTGCTTGCGCGAGTGCTGGGAGTGTTCGTGCAGTTGCCGGTGCCCAACGTGAATATGCTGGAAGTGGGCGAGCTGCACATGGCGCTGGCCGATGCGCAGAGCAGCGACAGGCTCACTGCGGTGTGTCAGGGCTACATCGGCGGCGGCATCGCCGGTGAAGCCTTGCTGCTGTTTCACGATTCCGAAATCGCCGACATGGCGCAACTGATGAAGATCCACGACAAGGACTACTCCGACATGGAGATGCTCCTGGATCTGTCGTCGATCATCATCGGCGCGTGCCTGAGCGGTATCGCCGAACAGATCGACATCGCCTTCTCCCAGGGCCACCCGCAGGTGCTTGGCGCCCACAGCGGTATCGAGGAGCTGATTCGCATCAATCAGCAGCGCTGGAAGAAAACCCTCGCTGTGGAGATCAGTTACAGCCTGGAAGGCCATAACGTGCATTTCGACCTGTTGATGTTGTTCACCGAAGATTCGGTAGAGCGGCTGTCGCGCAAACTCGCCTACCTGATGAGCTGATTCATGAACGATCGTATCGACATCAAAGAGCTGCATTGGCTGTTGACCATCACCCAGAGCATCGACGTTGGCGTGGTGGTGCTGGATCAGGAATATCAGGTGCAGGTGTGGAACACCTTCATGGAAAACCGCTCCGGCGTGTTGCCCTACGAGGCGGCCAACCGCTCGTTTTTCGACCTGTTTCCCGAGGTCAATCAGGACTGGCTGAAAAAGAAGATCGACAGCGTGATCACCCTCGGCACTCCGGCCTTCACGATCTGGGAGCAGCGGCCGTATCTGGTGCGTTTCAAGAGTTACCAGCCGATCACCGGCCAGGAAGACTTCATGTACCAGAACACCACGATGTTCCCGCTGCGGGCAACCAACGGCGAGGTGACCCACGTGTGTCTGGTGATCTACGACGTCACAGACGTGGCCACCAACCGCCAGCAATTACAGGCCGCCAACCGCGAGCTGCAGAAGCTCTCCACCACCGATCGCCTGACCGGGCTGTATAATCGCGGGCACTGGGAAGAAGCGCTGCGCCTGGAGTATGCGCGCCATGTGCGTTATGGCACGTCGGCGGCGCTGGTGATGTTCGACATCGATCACTTCAAGCGGGTCAACGACACCTACGGCCACCAGTGCGGCGACAAGGTGATCCAGCGCGTGGCCGACGTGATTCGCGAGCACATCCGCGACTCGGACATCGCCGGTCGCTACGGAGGAGAGGAGTACGCGGTGCTGCTGCCGGACACCGACAAATACGGCGGGGGGATG
>CAURWS010000023.1:0-15964 GCA_963528485.1 uncultured Pseudomonas sp.
GCTCAGATCACCATAGTTGAGATGAGAGCATCTGGGGAGGCGTTGACACTGGAGCTGCGTGTACCTTGCACGGTTTACATATGATGATTCACCTGCGCGTCTCATCTTCTTGCGTTTTAGCCAGACTGGAGCAACGGATGAGGGACCCGTTCTCAACACGCTCGATCGAAGCTGAGCCGAACCGGTCAACCTTCAATCGAACCCGACTCTGCGGATGGGCAGCGCGTGCGACCTGCTCCAGGATCATCGTCAGGCAACGAAGCAAACATCTGAGCGCGGCAAACTTCGAGGATTTCATCTGCCAGTGCTGAATCGTCCGGGCAGGCACGCGACAAGACAATCGCACCCACAGCACGGGACAGCAGATCGATCATGCTCCTTCTGCCGTCAACCGGAGCGCCGTCCGTCCTCGCTGGATAGCTGTCCCCCAGTGTCTTGAGAATGTTATCTATCCCCTCGGCAAACGTCTCCTTCACATCATTCGATTGACGCGCCGCATCGCCACACAGCGCGGCCATGGTGCAACCAGTGCGGCGCCCATCTCGATGTTCACGCGTCATATAACCGTCGATGAACCCCTTCACGTCGATCGAATCTGCACCTGCCAGCGACCTGGAAAGACCGCACGCGGATGCTTGGGCCATCAGGTCGGCCTTAGAACCGAAGTGCTTGTAGAACCCCCCGTGGGTGAAACCGGCAGCGGCCATGAGGTCCGATATACCAACGCCGTCAAAGCCGCGCTCACGGAACAGTTCCGAGGCCGTCTCAAGGATGTATTCGCGATTGGCCTGTGCCTGGGCTTTGGTCACTTTCATGGGCAAAAACCTCATATCAACTGAAGAATCATGCGCCCGATGATACATAGATGTTGATCGTAATCAAAACCGTTGACAGATTAGATTTCGATCATCATTCTAATGATCAGCCAATGACCCACTTCTACGCCTCCACGCATTCTCAAAGAGATAACGCCTTGACCACTCGCCCTGCCGTTCTCATCACTGGCGCCTCCACAGGCATCGGCGCCGTCTACGCCAAACGCTTCGCGCAGCGTGGGCACGATCTCGTACTTGTTGCCCGAGACCAGTCCCGCCTGGACGCACTTGCCACCCGGTTACGCAACGAACACAGCATCGCCGTCGAGGTGGTTGCGGCGGATCTGACCCAACTCAGCGACCTGACGGCCGTTGAGTCCCGGCTGCGCAACGACAACCGAATCGGCATTCTCGTCAATAATGCCGGCGCAGCCCTGTCCGGCCAGTTCATCGACCAAAGCACCGACAGCGTGGCGCAACTGGTTGCCCTCAACACCACGGCACTGGTGCGTCTGGCCAGCGCCATCGCCCCTCGTCTTGCCAAAGCAGGCGAAGGGGCGATCATCAACATCGGTTCGGTCGTGGGGCTTGCTCCGGAATTCGGTATGTCGGTCTATGGCGCGACCAAGGCATTCGTGTTGTTCCTTTCCCAAGGCCTGAGCCTTGAACTTTCACCTCAAGGCGTCTACGTGCAGGCCGTACTGCCGGCCGCCACCCGCACTGAGATCTGGGATCGGTCCGGCGTGGACATCAACACCCTCAAAGAAATCATGGAAGTAGACGACCTGGTGGATGCCGCACTGGTCGGTTTTGATCGTCGAGAGCCCGTCACGATCCCGCCACTGCACGATGCTCAACGGTGGGATGACCTACAGAGCGCGCGCCAGGGGCTGTTGGGGCAAATTCGCCAGACGTCGGTTGCCCAGCGCTACCTGCCCCTGGAGTGATCCGTTCGTAGCGGGCAGTCGCGCCCGGGTTCGATGCAGGCCCGTCAGATCCTGTATCAACTCGGGCGCGCTGTGCGCAGAACAGATGAATTCAACGAAGACACATCCGCCGTCGGCTTCGCAGGCGTTGTTCATCAAAGCAGCGAACCTGCCCACCCATTCCTTGAACCGACGAGAGTCGCACCACGATGAAAGCATTTCTGATCGATCGCTATGGCAAGAACACAGGGCGTATTGGCGACGTGCCCGTCCCTGAAGTGGGCGCTCACGACGTACTGATTGAGGTCCACGCCAGCAGCGTAAACCTGCTGGACTCGAAGATCAGCAAAGGCGACTTCAAGCTGGTTCTGCCGTATGCGTTTCCGCTGGTGCTGGGCAATGATCTGGCTGGCATTGTGGTTCAGGTCGGAGCGCAAGTGACGGCTTTCAAATCAGGAGACGAGGTCTACGCTCGCCCGCCTGAAGCGCGGATCGGAACGTTTGCCGAGTTGATCGCTGTGGACGAAAACGCGGTCGCACACAAACCCGTCAATACCACGATGGCACAAGCTGCATCCCTTCCTTTGGTTACACTGACCGCCTGGCAGGTGCTGGTAGCAACAGCTCACCTGAAAAAGGGTCAAAAGGTGTTGATCCACGCAGGCTCTGGCGGCGTCGGCACAGTGGCCATTCAGCTCGCCAAACACCTCGGCGCCTTTGTCGCGACCACTACCAGCACCGCGAGTGTCGGGTGGGTGAAGGCGCTGGGGGCCGATGTGGTGATCGACTATACTCAGCAGGATTTCGAAAGTGTCCTGCACGGCTATGACGTAGTACTGAACAGCCTGGGCGCCGATGTGCTGGAAAAATCCCTCAAAGTTCTCAAGCCTGGTGGCCAGCTCATTTCCATCTCCGGTCCACCCACGGCGCAGTTTGCCCGTGAGCAACGCCTGGCCTGGCCGTTGCAGCTCGTCATGCAACTGCTGAGCCTTGGCATTCGACGCAAAGCGCGCAAGCAGGGGGTCAGTTATTCATTCGTGTTCATGCGGGCTGACGGCGCCCAACTGCAACACATCACCACGCTTGTCGAGGGCGAAATCATCAAACCTGTTGTTGATCGCGCCTTCGCGTTCGAATCAACGGCACAGGCGTTGAAATACGTAGAGCAGGGACGATCCAGGGGCAAGGTCGTGATTACGCTCAAATGACCAAAGTCTCTTTCGATGAGCCAACAGGTCCTGAGCTGCTTTCGCTACCTCAAGATTCATCATCAAAAGCGAACCGACCAGAGTCGCTGAAACGGCAAGCGCCTCAACCGCAAGTTATGTTGAATGAACAGCCCGTGATCGTTTGGCGTCCCCTGATGCTTGAACAGTAAACCGGTTCGATAAAATCAGCGCGGCATACCCAATGCTGTCCTCTACTCTCAGCTAGCCAGCCGGGCGACGCAGCAAAAGACGTTGGAGAATGGGCAGACGTCCAAAAGGTGCAGGTTTGTCCTCTACCAACGCACCCTTGAAGCCCTTGGCGATCTTTTCACCAGCGCTGCTCAAGTGACAAACTCAGACGCAACGGTTCTATCGGATCTTCGCGCGTGCCGCACATCTCGTCATGGACGCAGTGCTGTACCAGCTCACAGGGCAAGCGTGGCAACCCCTGCAACAACTCGCGGACCTGGGTCGTCGAGCGCAGTCGCAGCACGTTGCCTTGCTCGTCCAGCACCGGCTGAGTACCCCAGGCAAGCCGCGCCTGAAGGAGGTAAACGCCACCTTCCAGGGACACGACTTCAAATCCCTGAATATGGCCTTCCCGCGCCGCCTCGCCAAGTTGATGTAAATTCATCGCCAGATCCTCTTGCCAGAAGTCTTTAACTGCCCGCCGCAGGGACGGAGTTGCGCCGGAAGAAAAGTGTCACTTGGCCGAGCTCGACACCGAGCTTGCTCATGCTTGACCGATTGATGAGGGTGTCCTCGTCCATCAGGTACATCCAGTCATCGAAGTCGACATGCCAGGTCGTGCCATCCACGTCCAACCGCAATTGATAACGCCAGCGCAGGGCGTTGCCGGCGAGCTCGCCTTTGGCCTCACCGATTACATCGCCGGCGCGGCCGCGCCACTGACCGCCGCTAGTGGGCACCAGGGTCCATACGCGCTGCTGGCGAGTCCCGTCGCTGTAGAGAAAACGCTCATCGAGAATCAGCCGCTCGCCTTCTCGGTGACTGCTGATGTCCACCGTGAAGCGCTTGACCACTTCACCCGAGCGATTCTGAAAGATGCCCCAGGCCCGCACCGGCCGGGAGAAGAACCCGGGCAGATCCAGCTGCGGGCGCTCTGCCGCATAGTGTACGACCTCGACGCCGCCGCAGCCGCTCAGCAGCAGGGCGCACAACAACCATAGTCCGATTCGCATTGTCGTTCTCCTCAGCCACGGCATCCGTCGCCCGACAGGTGACGTCCGCTGCGGTGTTCTGGAGACAATACTTATACGAGATGTATATTTTGTATAGGTTTTTATGCGACCAGGATTGCTACTGTGTCGCGAGCGGCACGATGCGTCTCAGTTAGGGCGCAGGGGTTCGTTTCTCTGGAGGTGTAACAGCACCTGGCGGCTCATTGAGGCTTGCGAGGAAGAGGGCGAGGGTCTGGCGCTAGGTGTTGGCGGGCAGGACCAGATGAGGATACGACACAGGAACAGCGCGCTAGAACGCTGCTCCTGCGACAGGTTTAATTCTCAAAAATCAACATCTCACGTCGGCAAAAACCTTACTCCACAGTCACCGACTTGGCCAGGTTACGCGGCTGATCCACGTCCGTGCCCTTGAGCACTGCGACGTAGTACGACAGCAGCTGCAGCGGGATGGTGTAGAGGATTGGGGTCAGGGCGTCGACGATGTGTGGCATCGCGATGACGTGGGTGCCTTCGCCGTTGTTCAGGCCGGCCTGTTCGTCGGCGAAGACAATCAACTCGCCGCCGCGGGCGCGGACTTCCTGCAGGTTGGACTTCAGCTTTTCCAGCAGTTCGTTGTTCGGCGCGACGGTCACCACCGGCATGTCGCTGTCGACCAGTGCCAGCGGGCCGTGTTTCAGCTCGCCTGCCGGGTAGGCTTCGGCGTGGATGTAGGAGATCTCCTTGAGTTTCAGAGCCCCTTCCATCGCCACCGGGAATTGCGCGCCACGCCCCAGGAACAGGGTGTGGTTCTTCTCGGCGAACAGTTCGGCGACTTTTTCCACAGTGCTGTCCATGGCCAGCGCTTCACCCAGACGGGTCGGCAGGCGGCGCAGTTCTTCGACCAGTTCAGCTTCGACGCCCGCTTGCAGCGTGCCCTTGACCTGGCCCAGGGACAGGGTCAGTAGCATCAGGGCAACCAGTTGGGTGGTGAACGCCTTGGTCGAGGCGACGCCGATTTCCGGGCCGGCCTGGGTCAGCAAGGTCAGGTCGGATTCGCGCACCAGCGAGCTGATGCTGACGTTGCAGATAGCCAAGCTGGCTAGGAAGCCCAGCTCTTTGGCGTTGCGCAGCGCTGCGAGAGTGTCGGCGGTTTCGCCGGACTGCGAGATCGAGACGAACAGGGTGTCCGGCTGTACCACGACCTTGCGGTAGCGGAATTCGCTGGCGACTTCGACCTGACACGGAATGCCTGCCAGACCTTCGAGCCAGTAACGGGCGACCATGCCGGCGTGGTAGCTGGTGCCGCAGGCAACGATTTGCACATTACGCACCTTGGCGAACAGTTCGGCAGCCTGTGGGCCGAAAGCCTGTACCAGCACCTGACCCTGACCGAGGCGGTTTTCCAGGGTGCGCTGCACGACTTTTGGCTGCTCGTGGATTTCCTTGAGCATGAAGTGGCGGAACTCGCCCTTGTCGGCAGCTTCGGCGCCTTCGCGGTACTGAACCACTTCGCGCTCTACCGGCTGACCGTCGGCGCTCCAGATCTGCACGCTGTCACGGCGGATTTCGGCGATGTCGCCTTCTTCCAGGTACATGAAGCGGTCGGTGACCTGACGCAGCGCCAGTTGGTCGGACGCCAGAAAGTTCTCACCCAGACCCAGACCCACCACCA
Source organism: uncultured Pseudomonas sp. (assembly GCA_963528485.1). Taxonomy (GTDB): domain Bacteria; phylum Pseudomonadota; class Gammaproteobacteria; order Pseudomonadales; family Pseudomonadaceae; genus Aquipseudomonas. Next base: position 5,803 of record CAURWS010000023.1, read on the forward strand.
GCGGGCTGCCACTGCGAGCGGCGATCAAGCGATCCGGTTGCTTGGCGCTGATCACGGCCAGGCCATAGGCGCCGTGCAGTTCCTTGACCGTAGCTTTGAGGGCAGCGGCCAGATCGGGGGTGTCCTGCAGCTTGTGGTGCAGCAAGTGGACGATGACTTCGGTGTCGGTGTCGGAGGTGAACAGGTAGCCCAGACCCTTCAGGCGCTCGCGCAGGGGCTCGTGGTTCTCGATGATGCCGTTGTGCACAACGGCCAGCTCACCGCTGGAAAAGTGCGGGTGGGCGTTGTGTTCCAGCGGCGCGCCGTGGGTGGCCCAACGGGTGTGGGCGATGCCCAGACGGCCCGCCAGCGGCTCGCCTGCCAGGGATTGCTCCAGTTCGTTGACCTTGCCCACGCGACGACGGCGCTCCAGCACCCCGGCGTTGCTGAACAGCGCGACACCGGCGCTGTCGTAGCCGCGGTATTCAAGGCGCTTGAGGCCCTCCAGCAAGATGGCAGTGACATTACGTTCAGCGACGGCGCCGACAATTCCACACATGGTCTTCTCCTAGGAAACAGCGGCGCAGATCAACGTCACGCCGCGAGCCTGAATTTGGTCGCGAGCCTCCTGGGGCAGGCGATCATCGGTAATAAGGGTATGGACGCTGCTCCACGGCAGCTCCAGATTGGGGATCTTGCGACCGACCTTGTCGGCTTCGACCATCACGATCACTTCCCGGGCGACTTCGGCCATGACGCGGCTCAAGCCCAGCAATTCGTTGAACGTCGTGGTGCCACGCTGCAAATCAATGCCATCGGCGCCGATGAACAGTTGATCGAAATCGTAGGAACGCAGCACCTGTTCGGCGACCTGCCCCTGAAAGGACTCGGAATGCGGGTCCCAGGTGCCGCCGGCCATCAGCAGCACAGGTTCGTGCTCCAGTTCGCCCAAGGCGTTGGCCACGTGCAGGGAGTTGGTCATCACCACCAGACCGGGTTGCAGACCCAGCTGCGGAATCATTGCGGCGGTGGTGCTGCCGCTGTCGATGATGATCCGCGCATGTTCACGGATGCGCGCGACTGCAGCCCTCGCGATGGCTTGCTTGTAACGGGACACCGGCTGGCCGGGCTCGCCGATCAACTCCTGCGGCATGGGGACGGCGCCTCCGTAACGGCGCAACAGCAGGCCGTTGCTTTCAAGCGCAGCGAGATCCTTACGAACCGTAACTTCGGACGTTTCGAAACGCTTGGCCAAGGCGTCAACGCTGACTTCGCCCTGCTCATTGAGCAGCGCAAGAATGTTATGGCGGCGTTGGGGTGTATTGCGTTTCGACATTTTTGGCTTAAGTTTCGTTTCGAAAGATAACGAAGGCAATGGAAACCTATCGAAAGATATTCGTCAAGAGGCAGACGGCTTAATCACAATTGAAGGCGCAGCGGCCATTGTGGATAAATCGGAGGGTGGCACAGCAGGACTGAATCGGGCCTGAACACCTTGGCGGGTGTCCAGGCTGACTCGGATTGTGGATAACTTTAGCGTTTCAGGGCTTCAGGGCTTCTTGATCTTCACTGGACGCTTCCAGCCGTCGATGTTGCGCTGACGTGCACGCGCCACGGCCAGTTGCTCGGCGGCGACGTTCTGGTTGATCGTGGAACCCGCCGCCGTGGTTGCGCCAGAAGCGATATCCACAGGAGCCACCAGCGAGTTGTTGGAGCCGATGAAGACATCCTCACCCAGCACAGTCTTGTGCTTGTTGGCGCCATCGTAGTTGCAGGTGATGGTGCCTGCGCCGATATTGGTGCGCGCGCCGATCACAGCGTCGCCCAGATACGTCAGATGGCCAGCCTTGGCGCCCTCACCCATCTCGGCGTTTTTCAGCTCGACGAAGTTACCCACATGGGCACGCGGCCCCAGCACGCTGCCAGGACGCAGACGCGCGAACGGGCCGGCATCTGCGGCCTCACCGACGATGGCGCCTTCCAGATGGCTGTTAGCCTTGATGATCGCGCCTTTGCGCAGGGTGCTGTCCTTGATCACGCAGTTCGGGCCGATGGACACGTCGTCCTCGATGATCACGCGGCCCTCCAGGATCACGTTGATATCGATCAGCACGTCACGACCTACGGTGACCTCGCCACGCACATCGAAGCGCGCTGGATCACGCAGCGTCACGCCCAGGGCCATCAGACGGCGAGCTTCGCGCAACTGATAGTGACGCTCGAGCTCAGCCAGCTGCTTGCGGTCGTTGGCGCCCTGCACTTCCATGGCGTCCAGAGGCTGCGCGGTGGCGACGGTCAGGCCGTCATTCACGGCCATGGCGATCACGTCGGTGAGGTAGTACTCGCCCTGAGCATTGTTGTTCGACAGACGCCCCAGCCAGTCGGCCAGGCGCTTGCCAGGCACCGCCAGAATGCCGGTGTTGCCTTCCTTGATGGCCTTCTGCGCGTCGGTGGCGTCCTTGTGCTCGACGATGGCACTGACGCGGTTGTCGGCGTCACGAACGATACGGCCGTAACCGGTCGGGTCACTGAGATTAACAGTGAGCAAGCCCAGTTGTTGATCATTGACCAGCGTGAGCAGGCGCTGCAGGGTCTCGACCTCGATCAGCGGCACGTCACCGTAGAGGATCAGCACGGTGTCGGCGCTCAACACAGGTACGGCTTGAGCCACGGCATGACCGGTGCCCAGTTGTTTGTCCTGCAGAACGAAATTCAGGTCATCGGCTGCAAGTCGCTCGCGCACCAGATCAGCGCCGTGACCAATTACCACTTGAATGCTTTGCGGAGAAAGCTGGCGCGCGCTGTGGATAACATGCCCCAGCATGGAGTTGCCGGCGACCGGGTGCAGCACCTTGGGCAGAGCCGAACGCATGCGAGTGCCCTGACCGGCAGCGAGAATGACGATATCGAGAGACATGAAGGGATTCCAGGCGAACGTGCCGCAGCCGAAGCCGGGCGATTGATTCAGGCGTCAGGCGCCAAAAAAAGAAAAAGGGTAGCCGAGGCTACCCTTTTACTCAATCGCGCATGAAAGACGGTGGCCTTAGCCGCCGAACTTCTTGCGAATCTGCTGGACGGTGCGCAGCTGGGCTGCGGCTTCCGCCAGACGTGCAGCGGCAGATCCGTAATCGAAATCTGCGCCCTTTTCATTCAGGGCTTTCTCGGCAGCCTTGACGGCTTCCTGAGCAGAGGCTTCGTCCAGGTCGGCAGCGCGTTGCACGGTATCGGCAAGCACTTTGACCATGTTCGGTTGAACCTCAAGGAAACCACCGGAGATGTAGAACACCTCGGCTTCTCCACCCTGCTTGATCAGACGGATAGGACCCGGCTTCAGATCAGTGATCAGCGGCGCGTGACCTGGAGCAATACCGATATCACCCAGGTTACCGTGCGCAATCACCATCTCGACCAGACCGGAGAAAATCTCTCCTTCCGCGCTGACGATATCGCAATGGACTGTCATAGCCATTTGCCTGCCTCAACCTGATGAGCGCCCGTTGCCGGGCGCCTGGATTACAGTTTCTTGGCTTTCTCGATCGCTTCTTCGATGCCGCCAACCATGTAGAACGCTTGTTCTGGCAGGTGGTCGTAATCACCGTTGAGGATGCCTTTGAAGCCAGCAATGGTGTCTTTCAGGGAAACGTATTTACCCGAAGCACCGGTGAAGACTTCAGCCACGAAGAACGGCTGCGACAGGAAGCGCTGAATCTTACGAGCACGGGCAACCAACTGTTTGTCGGTTTCGGACAGTTCGTCCATACCCAGGATCGCGATGATGTCTTTCAGCTCTTTGTAACGCTGCAGCACATACTGAACGCCACGAGCAGTTTCGTAGTGCTCGGTACCGATCACGTTCGGGTCCAGCTGACGCGAAGTCGAGTCCAGTGGATCGACCGCTGGGTAGATACCCAGGGAAGCGATGTCACGGGACAGAACGACGGTGGCGTCCAAGTGGGCGAAGGTGGTCGCTGGCGACGGGTCGGTCAAGTCGTCCGCAGGTACGTAAACGGCCTGGATCGAGGTGATCGAACCTTGTTTGGTCGAAGTGATGCGCTCTTGCAGCACGCCCATCTCTTCAGCCAGGGTCGGCTGATAACCTACTGCCGAAGGCATACGGCCCAGCAGTGCGGATACTTCAGTACCGGCCAGGGTGTAACGGTCAGAGCAACGCGCAGACGGTTTCCCGGTGGCTCGTTCATCTGGCCGTATACCAGTGCCACTTTGTCCAGAACGTTGGAGTCCTTCATCTCGTGGTAGAAGTCGTTACCCTCACGAGTACGCTCACCCACACCGGCGAACACGGAATAACCGCTGTGCTCGATGGCGATGTTACGGATCAGTTCCATCATGTTTACGGTTTTGCCTACACCGGCACCACCGAACAGACCGACTTTACCGCCCTTGGCGAACGGGCAAACCAGGTCGATAACCTTGATGCCGGTTTCCAGCAGGTCGTTGCCGCCTGCCTGGTCAGCGAACGAAGGCGCTGGACGGTGGATGCCCCAACGCTCGTCAGCCTCGATCGGGCCTGCTTCGTCGATCGGGTTGCCCAGAACGTCCATGATGCGGCCCAGGGTACCCTTACCAACCGGTACGGAGATGGCTGCGCCAGTGTCGACGACGTCCAGACCGCGCTTCAAGCCTTCGGTGGAACCCATCGCAATGGTACGCACCACGCCGTCGCCCAGCTGCTGCTGAACTTCCAGAGTGGTTTCCGCGCCTTGTACTTTCAGCGCGTTGTAGATGCTCGGTACGCTTTCGCGTGGAAATTCCACGTCGATCACGGCGCCGATGATTTGAACGATACGTCCGCTACTCATTAGCTGGATCCTCTGAATATTTGAACCGTTAAACCGCGGCAGCGCCGCCGACGATTTCCGAGATCTCTTGGGTGATCGCTGCCTGACGCGCCTTGTTGTAGATCAGCTGCAAATCGCTGATCAGGTCACCGGCGTTGTCAGTGGCGTTCTTCATTGCGATCATCCGCGCGGCTTGTTCAGCTGCGTTGTTCTCGACCACCGCCTGGTAGACCTGCGACTCCACGTAACGCACCATCAAGCCGTCCAGCAGCTCTTTTGCGTCGGGTTCGTACAGGTAATCCCAGTGGTGCTTGAGTTCTTGATCCGGGGTTGCGACCAACGGAACCAGTTGCTCGACCGTTGGCTGCTGAGTCATGGTGTTGATGAACTTGTTGGATACCACGGACAGGCGGTCAATACGGCCCTCCAGGTAGGCATCCAGCATCACCTTGACGCTGCCGATCAGATCATTGATCGACGGCTCTTCGCCCAGATGGCTGATCGCAGCGACGACGTTACCGCCGAAGTTGCGGAAAAACGCCGCACCTTTGCTGCCGATCACGCACAGATCGATCTCTACGCCGTTTTCACGGTTCTGCGCCATGTCCTTGACCAAAGCCTTGAACAGGTTGGTATTCAAACCACCGCACAGACCACGGTCACTGCTCACCACGATATAACCGGCACGCTTTACTGCGCGTTCGATCATGAACGGATGGCGGTATTCCGGGTTGGCGTTGGCAAGATGACCAATCACCTGGCGGATGCGCTCCGCGTAAGGACGGCTAGCAGCCATGCGCATTTGAGCCTTGCGCATTTTGCTGACCGCCACTTTTTCCATGGCGCTGGTGATCTTTTGCGTGCTTTTGATGCTCGCAATCTTGCTGCGAATCTCTTTTGCGCCTGCCATGTAACACCTATCAGGTTAGCAAGCGGGAGCCTCGCGACTCCCGCTGCGGCTTACCAGGTTTGGGTGGCCTTGAACTTCTCGATACCGGCTTTGAGGCCAGAATCGATTTCGTCATTGAAGTCACCCTTCACGTTGATCTTGGCCATCAAATCGGCGTGATCGCGGTTGAAGTAAGCAATCAGCGCTTGTTCGAAGCTGCCGACTTTGGCGATTTCAACGTCGGTCAGGAACCCACGCTCAGCGGCATACAGCGACAGCGACATGTCGGCGATCGACATTGGCGCATATTGCTTCTGCTTCATCAGCTCGGTAACGCGCTGACCATGCTCAAGTTGCTTACGGGTCGCTTCGTCCAGGTCAGAAGCGAACTGGGCGAATGCCGCCAATTCACGGTACTGAGCCAGAGCGGTACGGATACCACCGGACAGCTTCTTGATGATCTTGGTCTGAGCGGCACCACCCACACGGGATACCGAAACACCGGCGTTCACTGCAGGGCGGATACCCGAGTTGAACATGGCCGATTCCAGGAAGATCTGACCGTCGGTGATGGAAATCACGTTGGTCGGAACGAACGCGGAAACGTCGCCAGCCTGGGTTTCGATGATCGGCAGTGCGGTCAGGGAACCGGTTTTGCCGGTCACTGCGCCGTTGGTGAACTTCTCTACGTACTCTTCCGAAACGCGGGATGCGCGCTCCAGCAGACGGGAGTGGAGATAGAACACGTCGCCTGGGTAAGCTTCACGTCCTGGCGGACGACGCAGCAGCAGGGAGATCTGGCGGTAAGCCACGGCCTGCTTGGACAGATCGTCATAAACGATCAGCGCGTCTTCACCGCGGTCACGGAAGAATTCGCCCATGGTGCAACCGGCGTAAGGCGCCAGGAATTGCAGTGCAGGGGATTCCGAAGCACTGGCAGCCACGATGATCGTGTTGGCCAGAGCGCCGTTTTCTTCCAGCTTGCGAACCACGTTGGCGATGGTCGACTGCTTCTGACCAACCGCTACGTAGACGCAGAAAATGCCGCTGTCTTTCTGGTTGATGATCGCGTCGATCGCCAGAGCGGTTTTACCGATCTGACGGTCACCGATGATCAGCTCACGCTGACCACGGCCGACTGGAATCATGGCATCGACAGCCTTGTAGCCAGTCTGTACAGGCTGGTCTACCGACTTACGCCAGATAACGCCCGGAGCAACTTTCTCGACCGCATCGGTCTCGGTGTTGTTCAGGGGGCCTTTACCGTCGACTGGGTTACCCAGTGCGTCGACTACGCGACCCAGCAGTTCCTTACCCACCGGAACTTCCAGGATGCGGCCGGTGCACTTGGCACTCATGCCTTCAGCCAGCGATGTGTAAGCGCCCAGTACCACCGCACCTACGGAGTCTTGCTCCAGGTTCAGTGCCATACCGTAGACGCCGCCCGGGAACTCGATCATTTCGCCGTACATAGCGTCGGCCAGACCGTGAATCCGCACGATACCGTCAGACACGCTGACGACAGTGCCTTCGTTACGGGCTTGGGAGGCTACATCGAGTTTCTCGATGCGGCCCTTGATGATTTCACTTATTTCGGAAGGATTGAGTTGCTGCATTGCTCTGCTGCCCCTTCAAACTCAAGATTTCAATGCTTCGGCTAGTTGCGCGAGTTTGCCGCGAACTGAGCCATCGATAACCAGGTCGCCGGCGCGGATGATGACACCACCTATCAGGGCAGCATCCTCCGCAGCGTGCAGGCGCACTTCCCGGCCGAGCCGTGCACTGAGAACCTTGGCGAGTTTGTCTTGCTGTTCTTGGTTCAATGCAAAAGCACTGGTGACATCCACATCGACCGATTTTTCCTGCTCGGCTTTCATCAGCTCGAACAGTTCGGCGATCTCCGGCAGAAGCTGGAGACGGTCGTTTTCAGCAACGACGTGGATGAAATTCTGTGCCTTGGCATCGAACTTGTCGCCGCACACTTCAATAAAAGTGGCGGCCTTGTCTGCGCTCGTCAGTCGCGGGGCCTTGAGCAGGCGCTGCATTGTGTCGTCTTGCGACACTGCAGCAGCCAGGCCGAGCATGGCTGACCAATTGGCCAGCTGCTGGTGGGCCTGGGCATGCTCGAAGGCTGCCTTAGCGTAAGGTCGGGCCAACGTGGTCAGTTCTGCCATGATCGCCCTCGCTTAAATTTCTGCAGCCAGTTTGTTAACCAGCTCCGCGTGCGCGTTTTGATCGATTGTGGCACCCAGGATCTTCTCAGCGCCGTTGACGGCCAGGCTACCCAGTTGGGCACGCAGCGCGTCTTTGACACCGTTCAGTTCCTGCTCGATCTCGGCCTGAGCCTGAGCCTTGATGCGGTCAGCATCGACACGAGCCTGTTCACGGGCTTCGTCGACAATCTGAGTACCGCGTTTCTTGGCTTGCTCAATGATTTCAGCTGCCTGAGCTTTCGCATCGCGCAGTTGCTGGGCCGCTTTATCTTGGGCCAGCTCCAGGTCGCGAGCTGCTCGGGTGGCAGCGTCCAGTCCATCCGCGATCTTCTTCTGACGTTCGTGCAAAGCCGCGATGACCGGAGGCCACACGAACTTCATGCAGAACAGCACAAAAATGAAGAACGCAACGGACTGGCCAATCAGGGTTGCATTAATGTTCACGCCAACACCTCGCTCGTTCGTTGTCCATCACACCAATCAACTCGAAAATTCGAGTGATTAGCCAGCGAGTTGACCAACGAATGGGTTCGCAAAGGTGAAGAACAGAGCGATACCAACACCGATCATGGTCACGGCGTCGAGCAGACCAGCCACGATGAACATTTTAACTTGCAGCATTGGAACCATTTCTGGCTGACGCGCTGCGCCTTCCAGGAATTTACCGCCCAGCAGGCCGAACCCGATTGCGGTACCCAGAGCGCCCAGGCCGATCAGCAGTGCAACAGCGATAGCAGTTAGACCAACTACAGTTTCCATCTTTCCTCCCGACTTTTACGTCGTATTGGTTAGGTTTTTTTAGATTAAAGCGGTAAAGCAAAATCGTTTTTTACATCAGCCCTTGCGGGCACCCCTCACCGCAATGAGGGGTTCATCAGACTCGCCAGGCGGGCCTTAATGGTTATCTTCGTGAGCCATCGACAGGTAGACGATGGTCAGCATCATGAAGATGAACGCTTGCAGGGTGATGATCAGGATGTGGAATACAGCCCACGCCCATTGCAGAACCACGCCCAGACCGCTCAGCCAGAGCAGGCCACTGCCGAACATGACGGCGATCAGGATGAACACCAGTTCGCCAGCGTACATGTTGCCGAACAGACGCAGAGCCAACGAAACCGGTTTGGCGATCAGAGTCACGAATTCAAGCAGGAAGTTCACAGGAATCAACAGCGCCTGGACCAGAACGTTCTTGCTGCCGAACGGGTGAAGGGTCAGTTCGCCGATGAAACCGCCGATGCCCTTGACCTTGATGCTGTAGAAAATGATGAGTGCGAAGACCGACAGCGCCATACCGATGGTTGCGTTAGGGTCGGTGGTCGACACTGCGCGGAACGGAATGTGGTGATCGCCGGAGATCATGACCGCCAGCTGTGGAATCCAGTCGACTGGAACCAGGTCGACCGCGTTCATCAGGAAAACCCAGACGAAAATGGTCAGTGCCAGTGGCGCGATAACCGCGCTGCGGCCGTGGAAGCTGTCTTTCACGCTGCCGTCGACGAACTCGATCAGGACTTCAACGAAGTTCTGCAAGGCGCCCGGTTGACCGGAGGTCGCCTTCTTGGCGGCCAGGCGGAAAATCAGGACGAAAATCAGACCCAGTGCGACCGACCAGCCGAGAGTATCGAGGTGGAAAGCCCAAAAGCCCATTTCTTTTGCTTCGGCTGCGGAATGCGCGAAGCCCCAAGTGCCGTCAGGCAAATGACCGAAGGTCAAGTTCTGCAAGTGGTGCTGGATATAGCCCGAAGCTGTTTGCTCTGCCATGGTTGCCTCAAACGCCCTAAGGTCTCAAAAGTCTTGTTCTCATCAGCAGGGGTGCGAACCAACTGACCAACTGGGTCAGCATGAACACGCCGAAAACCGCCAGCGGGGCCAGCGGCTTCACACCTGCAAAGGTCAGTGCAAAGAGCACTGCCGTGAAAATCAGTTTGCCTGCCTCGCCGGCGTAGAACGACCGAACGATGGCTTGCGCTGCCCGGGCTCCGGAAAACCGGAAGGCCTTATGGGCAAAGTACAAATTGGGCAGCCACGCTATCAGGCCTCCGCAAAGACCTGAATATCCGGCTACGACCCCTTGCCACTGCCAAAGCGTCACCGCTGCCAGTAGCAGGACAATCAATTGCGCCAGCAGTACCGGGAAAACAGCCAGACGATGGAACGGCAAGCGGTTTGGCGTGCGTGTCTCCATCACATGGGCTCCTCGTATGCCAGCCGCCAAAATCAATAACTTGGCATAATTTGTGCCGACAAAATGCGCGCAGAGTATAGGGGCGGTTCAGCCC
>CAURWS010000024.1:0-15392 GCA_963528485.1 uncultured Pseudomonas sp.
CCGCTAAAGCGTTGTTTCAGGCTATGGTTGTGTTGAATTCAACACCGCCGTCGCGGGCAAGCGCGCTCCTACAGGTGGGTCCGGATCAATTTTTCTCCAGCACCCAACGCCGTTCGCCCGGGCGCAGGTCTGGCATTTCGGTGGGCTGGGCGTTGTTCACGGCCTGGAAGATTTCCAGCTGCTTGCCCTGACGCACAAAGACCCACGGGTTGCCGCGCTCGTTCTTCTCCAGCCACATGCTGTCGTACTCACCGCTCATGGCCGCGCAATCGCCCGCCAGACACAGCGCATATCGATCATTGCCCGGCAGGCCGGTTACGCTGCCGTCCGGCTCGAACTCGACCACGCTGCCCTGGCCGTCGCCGCTGGTGATGGTCCATTTGCCGCCCAGATACGCCGTGTAGAGCGCGCGTTCGAAGCTGCTGCCGGGTTGTGCGCCGGCCTGTGCCGGCTCTTTGGGCATGCGGAAATGCTGCTCGGGGCCTGAGTCGCTGGCGTTTTGCACCAGCTCGTCGCTTTTGAGCTTCAGCTCATCCGAAGCGCTGCCGTAGACATTCACTTTCCACGCCCCGTTGGGGTCCTTGGCGATCTTGCCTTCGGTCAGTTCGAAGCCGTTATAGGACGTCGCCTGGCCTGCTGCGGTATTGATGTTCCATTCCAGCGTCGGGCCGTACGCCAGCAACGACTGGCGCAGATTGCCGCCTTCGGCCGCAGCGTCGATGGCGGCCTGGTTGATCCAGACACCGTCAGGGGTTTTGTTGGAGTGGCTGGCGCAACCGCTCAGAAGCGCGGCCAACAGCGAGAGGGCGAACGCAACACGCATACGCATGGCGGAGTCCTTCCTTTGTTCTGAGAGGGTGGCGGAGCGTGGGGACGCTCCGCAGGGGATTTACTCGATGACCAGCACAGCGTCCATTTCGACCTGGGCGCCACGTGGCAGCGCGGCAACGCCAATGGCGGCGCGGGCCGGGTAGGGCTGTTCGAAGTACTTGCCCATGATTTCGTTGACCTTGGCGAAGTGGCTCAGGTCAGTCAGGAAGATGTTCAGCTTGACGATGTCCTTGAACGAACCGCCAGCGGCTTCAGCGACAGCCTTGAGGTTTTCGAAGACCTGAACGGTCTGGGCTTCGAAGCCTTCGACCAGCTCCATGGTTTTCGGGTCCAGAGGGATCTGGCCGGACATGTAGACGGTATTGCCAGCTTTGATCGCCTGAGAATACGTGCCGATGGCGGCAGGGGCTTTGTCGCTGGAGATAACGGTCTTGCTCATGAAAAACTCCTGTTGGCAGTGGGCTACGCGCGCATGCGGGTGATGCGTATCACCCCGGCGAGGGCGCGCAGTTTCTTGATCACGCGGGCCAGATGCACGCGGTCGTGCACGCTGACCACCAGTTGGACCACGCTGATACGACCATCGCGCTCGTCCATGCTGATTTTCTCAATGTTGCCGTCGGCCGCGTTGACGCTGCTGGCCAGCAGGGCGATCAGGCCGCGCTGGTGTTCCAGCTCGACGCGCAACTCGACATTGAATTCGCCGGTGACGTCCTTGGCCCAGGACAGCTGGATGCATTTTTCCGGGTTGTGACGGATTTCACTGATGTTGCGGCAGTTGTCCAGGTGCACGACCATGCCTTTGCCCGCCGACAGATGACCCACGATCGGGTCGCCCGGAATCGGCGTGCAGCATTTGGCGTAGCTGAGCACCAGACCCTCGGTGCCGCGAATCGCCAGCGGCCCTTCGGCGTTCGGCAGCTCCTCGCCTTCACTGGCCAGCAGGCGCCGGGCCACGACATATGCCATGCGATTGCCCAGGCCGATGTCTTCGAGGAGGTCTTCAATGACCTCGACCCGGTATTCGGCGAGGACCAGTTGCAGGCGCTCGTTCGGAATCTTGTCCAGCGTGCTGTCGAAGCCGTTCAGCACCTTGTTCAGCAGGCGTTCGCCCAGGCTGATGGACTCGGAACGGCGCTGCAGCTTGAGCGCGTGACGAATGTGCGTGCGCGCCTTGCCGGTGACCACGAAGTTGAGCCACGCAGGGTTCGGGCGTGCGCCGGGAGCGCTGACGATCTCGACCGTGGAGCCGCTTTGCAGGGGCTCGGACAGCGGCGCCAAGCGACGATTGATCCGACAGGCAATGCAGCTGTTGCCCACGTCGGTGTGCACCGCGTAGGCGAAGTCGACCGCCGTAGAGCCTTTGGGCAGCTCCATGATCCGGCCTTTGGGCGTGAACACGTAGACCTCGTCCGGGAACAGGTCGATCTTCACGCTTTCGATGAATTCCAGCGAGTTGCCGGCGCGTTGCTGCATTTCCAGCACGCCCTTGACCCACTGGCGGGCGCGGGCGTGGGTGCCCTTCGGCTGTTCGTCGCCAGAAGATTTGTACAGCCAGTGCGCGGCGATGCCGTTGTTGGCCATCTCTTCCATTTCGCGGGTGCGGATCTGGATTTCGATGGGCACGCCATGCATGCCGAACAGCGTGGTGTGCAACGACTGATAGCCGTTGGCTTTGGGGATCGCGATGTAGTCCTTGAAGCGGCCCGGCAACGGTTTGTACAAATTATGTACAGCGCCAAGCACGCGATAGCAGGTGTCGACCTTGTCGACGATGATCCGGAACGCGTAGACGTCCATGATCTCGTTGAAGGCCCGACGCTTGCCGCGCATCTTTTTATAGATGCCGTAGAGGTGCTTCTGCCGCCCGCTGACTTCGCCTTCGATGCCGTCGACCGCCAGGCAGTGCGCCAGCGACTCTTCGATCTTGTTGACCAGTTCCTTGCGGTTGCCGCGCGCGCGTTTGACGGCCTGGCCGATGCGCGAGGAGCGCATGGGGTACATGGCCTTGAAACCCAGGTCTTCGAATTCGATACGCACGCTGTGCATGCCAAGGCGATTGGCGATGGGGGCGTAGATTTCGAGGGTTTCCTTGGCGATGCGCCGGCGTTTTTCGCCAGACAGCACTTCCAGGGTACGCATGTTGTGCAGGCGGTCGGCGAGCTTGACCAGGATCACGCGAATGTCGCGTGCCATGGCCATGGCCATCTTCTGGAAGTTTTCGGCTTGCGCTTCGGCCTTGGTCTCGAAGTTCATCTGGGTCAGTTTGCTGACCCCGTCGACCAGTTCGGCCACGGTTTCGCCAAATTGCGCACAGAGCGCCTCTTTGGCAATGCCGGTGTCTTCGATCACGTCATGCAGCATCGCGGCCATCAGGCTTTGATGGTCCATGTGCATGTCGGCAAGGATATTGGCCACCGCCAGCGGATGCGTGACGTAAGGCTCGCCGCTTCGACGGCGCTGGCCGTCGTGGGCTTGTTCGGCGTAGAAGTACGCTCGGCGGACCAGATTGACTTGGTCATTGCCGAGGTAGGTCGACAGGCGATCGGCGAGGGCGTCTATGCTCGGCAAGATACGACTCCTTGCCGAAGGCTTTGACCCTGCGCCTTGCTACGTCGACCGGGCATAGGCTCAGACGGCCTCGTTGGACTCGTCCTCGAACGCAGCGAACAGTGGTTCATCTTCAACGATTTCGGCTTCTGCAATGACGGCGTAATCCATCAGGCCCGCTGCGATTTCGCGCAGGGCAACCACGGTAGGCTTGTCGTTTTCCCAGGCCAGCTTCGGCTCTTTGCCGCCGGTCGCCAGTTGACGCGAGCGCTTGGTGGCGAGCATGACCAGCTCAAAGCGGTTATCTACATGTTCCAGGCAGTCTTCAACGGTCACGCGGGCCATGGGTATTCCTCGTAGCAAATGCGGTATGCGCGGTGCCCGGATGGGCGAGCGGACTCGGTAGTTTACAAGTGGACAGCCAAAACCTTCAAGCGGCAAGCCACAGACGGTCAGTTTTTGGCGTCTGTGGCGCGTGGCGGTCGTGTGCAGGTCTGGCGTCAGACACAGTTCTTGTAGGAGCGCGCGTGCCCGCGATTGCAGTATGCCTGCAGCGAATCAGGTACCTGACACTCCCCATTCGCGGGCACGCGCGCTCTTACAGTTGGCTCACGCCAGCAACTGAGCAAGCAACTCGCTGTGACGCTGCTGCTGATGCTCCTGGCTCAGCAGGTTGGCGCGGAAGATCGCTTTGAGGTCTTCCAGCGCCGTCGCGAAGTCGTCGTTGATGACGATGTAATCGTATTCGGCATAGTGGCTCATCTCGCTGACGGCCTCACGCATGCGGCCTTCGATGATCTCGTCGCTGTCCTGGCCACGGTTGGTCAGGCGCTGGCGCAGCGCCTGCTGAGTGGGCGGCAGGATGAAGATCGAGCGGGCATGGGGCATCAGCTTGCGCACTTGCTCGGCGCCTTGCCAGTCGATTTCCAGGATCAGGTCGTGGCCTTCGTCCAGGGTCTGCTGCAGGCGGCTTTGCGAGGTGCCGTACAGGTTGCCGAAGACTTCAGCCTGTTCGAGGAAGTCGCCGTGTTCGATCATCCGCACAAACTCGGCGCGGTCGACGAAGTGGTAGTTCACGCCGTCCACTTCGCCCGGGCGCATGGCGCGGGTGGTGTGGGAAACGGAGACGCGAATCTGCGGCTGGGCATCGATCAGGGCTTTGACCAGGCTGGTCTTGCCCGCGCCCGAAGGGGCGGAAACGATATACAGAGTGCCGGTGCTGTGGGTCATGTCGGGATTGGCCTTACTCAATGTTCTGCACTTGTTCGCGCATCTGCTCGATCAACACTTTGAGGTTGACCGCAGCCTGGGTGCTGCGAGGGTCGAAGGCTTTGGAGCCCAGGGTATTCGCTTCGCGGTTGAGCTCCTGCATCAGGAAGTCCAGCCGGCGTCCGGCTTGCCCGCCGGTCTTGAGTACGCGGCGTACTTCGGTGACGTGGGTGCTCAGGCGGTCGAGCTCTTCGGCGACGTCGCTCTTTTGCGCCAGCAGGACCATTTCCTGCTCCAGACGCTGAGGATCGAGCTCGGCCTTCATGTCGGTGAAGCGGTCGAGGATCTTCTGGCGCTGGGTCGCGAGCATCTGTGGCACGAGGGTGCGCAGGGTAGCCACTTCGGTCTTGATTGACGAAAGCCGTTCGTCGAGAAGTTTGGCCAGGTCAGCGCCTTCGCGGGCGCGACCGGCTTTCAGTTCTTCGAGCGCCTCGTTGAACAGCGCCAGCGCGTCGTTGTTCAGGGCTTGCGGGTCGGCGGCGTCTGCCACCAGAACACCAGGCCAGGCGAGCACTTCCAGCGGATTCAGCGCGGCAGGTTGTTTGATCAGGCCCGCAACGATTTCAGCGGCGGCGACCAATTGACTGGCGCGCTCGCGATCCACCTGCAGCGGTTTGCCTGCGTTTTCTTCGGTGAAGCGCAGGGTGCATTCGACCTTGCCGCGGGACAGGCCCTGACGCAGCGCCTCACGCACGGCGCCTTCCAGATCACGGAACGACTCGGGCAGGCGCAGGTGCGGTTCGAGGTAACGATGATTGACCGAGCGCAGTTCCCAGCTCAGCGTGCCTTGTGAGCCCGCTCGTTCGGCACGGGCGAAAGCCGTCATGCTGTGCACCATGGGAAGTACCTCTATAAAAGTCAGGGAGAGCCTTCAGGGGGCGATCAACGGCCTGATGGGCGTCGCGAAAAACGACAGGCTATAAAGGCGCAAGATTGTAGCTCAGAGCGGGGTGTGCGCCCAAATGTGGCGTTGTCGCAACGTGTGTGGGGTGTTGCGATTTGACCGCGCTTGAGCCTTTGGCCGCGTGTGAGTCGTCATCTTGGGGCGATTAGATGCCCCAAGCGCTGACTTGCACCTCTATAATGCAGGTCAGTTTTCCGTCTCAGTACAGGTATCCCAGATGAAACGTCCAAGTGGTCGCGCTGCCGATCAGCTCCGCTCGATCCGCATCACCCGCAACTACACCAAGCACGCCGAGGGTTCTGTGCTGGTCGAGTTCGGCGACACCAAGGTGATCTGCACCGTCAGCGTCGAAAATGGCGTCCCGCGTTTTCTCAAGGGGCAGGGCCAGGGCTGGTTGACCGCCGAATACGGCATGCTGCCGCGTTCGACCGGCGAGCGTAACCAGCGTGAAGCGAGCAAGGGCAAGCAGGGCGGCCGTACCCTGGAAATCCAGCGTCTGATCGGCCGTTCGCTGCGCGCCGCGCTGGACATGACCAAGCTGGGCGACATCACTCTGTACGTCGATTGCGACGTGATTCAAGCCGACGGCGGCACTCGCACCGCGTCGATCACCGGCGCCATGGTGGCGCTGGTCGATGCGCTGAAATCCATCAAGAAGCGTGGCGGCCTGAAGGGCGGCGACCCGCTCAAGCAGATGATCGCTGCGGTTTCCGTGGGCATGTATCAGGGCGAGCCGGTGCTGGATCTGGACTACCTGGAAGACTCCGCTGCCGAGACCGACCTGAACGTGGTCATGACCAGCGCAGGCGGCTTCATCGAAGTGCAGGGCACCGCCGAAGGCGCGCCGTTCCAGCCTGAAGACTTGAACGCCATGCTGGCGCTGGCGCAGAAAGGCATGAGCGAAATCTTCGAACTGCAAAAGGCGGCGCTGGCCGACTGATTGCTGCGTTTCACCACCATCAGAACAGGGGATGCACGATGATCGACAGTCAAACGCCGTTACCCGTGCCGAGCAAGGAAATCCGTCAGTGGGCGATGTTGTGCCACTTCGCGGCGTTTTTCGGGCTGATCTTTCCGTTCGGCAACCTGCTGGGCCCGCTGATTGTCTGGCAGCTGAAGAAAGAGGCCGACCCGTTCATCGATGCGCAGGGCAAGGAAGCGCTGAATTTTCAGATCACCGTCGCCCTTGCGGCGATGGTCTGCTTCCTGCTGATGGTGATCGTCATCGGCTTTCCGCTGTTGATGCTGGTGGGGGTTGGCGCGCTGGTGCTGACGATCATCGCTGGCATCAAGGCCAATGATGGCGTTGCCTATCGCTATCCATTTACCTGGCGGTTGATCAAATAATCACCAGGTGATGCTCGCGGGGCGCTTAAACGGCGCTCGCCAGACAAACAAAAGCCGACTTCACGTCGGCTTTCTTTTGGGCGAACAGGACGTCAGATGGTCAACGTCCAGTCGTAGTCCACGATCAGCGGCGCGTGTTGCGAGAACCGCGGCTGGCGTGGCAGGCGTGCGCTACGTACGAAACGGCGCAGGCCCGGAGTCAGCAGTTGATAGTCGAAGCGCCAGCCCAGATTCAGCATCTCGGCCTGTTCGTTATCCGGCCACCAGCTGTACTGATCGCCTTCGCGGCTGACTTCGCGCAGGGCATCGACGTAGCCCATATTGCCGACAATCTCGTCCATCCAGGCGCGTTCAGGCGCCAGGAAGCCCGGAGATTGCTGGCTGTCGCGCCAGTTCTTGATATCCAGTTTCTGCTGCGCAACGTACAGCGAGCCACAATAAATGTACTCACGACGTTTGCGACGCTGCTTGTCCAGGTACTTGCCGAAGTCGTCCATGAGCTTGAACTTCTGGTTCAAGTCTTCATCGCCGTTCATTCCGGAAGGAAGCAGCAAGGTTGCAATACTGACTTTATCGAAATCGGCCTGCAGGTAACGCCCGTAACGGTCGGCTGTTTCGAAGCCCAGACCGTTGATGACCGCCTTCGGTTGCAGCCGCGAGTAAAGTGCCACGCCACCCTGGGCGGGAACTTCGGCATCGCAGGCGTACAGGAAGTAGCCGTCCAGTTGATAAGCTGGATCGTCCAGTTCGAAGGCGGAGGCGCGGGTGTCCTGAAGGCAGATGACGTCGGCATTCTGGGCTTGCAGCCAACTGAGCAAACCACGCTCGACTGCAGCCTGAATACCATTAACGTTCACACTGATGATCCGCATAAATGGCCCCAAAAATCACGTGCGTGTATGATACCCGAGCTCTACCTAATTAGCTAAATCCGTGGTATTCGGG
This sequence comes from uncultured Pseudomonas sp., assembly GCA_963528485.1. Lineage (GTDB taxonomy): Bacteria > Pseudomonadota > Gammaproteobacteria > Pseudomonadales > Pseudomonadaceae > Aquipseudomonas. The sequence goes on from CAURWS010000024.1 coordinate 7,847, forward strand.
GCTTTTTTCATGCAGGCGTATCAGCGCGAATTCATTCGTTTTGCCATCGATCGCGGGGTTTTGCGTTTCGGTGAGTTCACTTTGAAGTCCGGACGCACCAGTCCTTACTTCTTCAATGCCGGTCTTTTCAACAGTGGTTCGGCACTTGCCCAACTGGGTAAGTTCTATGCCGCTGCGGTTGTTGAAAGCGGTATTTCCTTCGATGTGCTGTTTGGCCCGGCGTACAAGGGTATTCCCCTGGCGGCCGCGACAGCCGTGGCTTTGGCCGATCATCACAACCTCGATCTGCCGTGGTGTTTCAACCGCAAGGAAGCCAAGGCGCATGGCGAGGGCGGCAGTCTGGTGGGTGCTCCGTTGACCGGCAATGTGCTGATCATCGACGACGTCATCACCGCGGGCACCGCGATCCGCGAAGTCATGCAGATCATCAAGGCTCAAGGTGCGAACGCAGCCGGCGTGTTGATCGCGTTGAACCGCCAGGAGCGTGGCAACGGCGAGCTTTCCGCGATTCAGGAGGTCGAGCGTGACTTCGGCATTCCGGTGGTGAGCATCGTTTCGTTGAATCAGGTGCTGGAATTTTTGGCCGACGATCCGCAGCTCAAGCAGCATTTGCCTGCCGTGGAAGCGTACCGGGCTCAGTACGGCATCTGAGTCGTCAGAGGATCTCGTTTTTATGCTCAAGAAGCTGGGCACAGCAGGTCTTTGTTTGTCGCTGGGGATGGGTTGCATCGCGGGCGTTCAGGCGGACGACACGCCGGGCATCGTCTTGTATCGCTATGTCGACAGTCGCGGCGTGACCGTTCTCGACCGTCAAGGCGTGCCGCCTGAATACTCGGGCAAAGGCTATGAGGTCTTGAACCAGCGCGGGCGGGTGATTCAGGTGGTGCCCCCTGCGCCCACCGCCGATCAGGCCCGTGAAGCGCAAGCCGCAGCGCAGGCGGCCAAGGTTCGCTCCGATGCCGACGCGCAGTTGTTGCACCTGTACAGCAGCGTGACGGACGTTGATCGGGCGCGTACGCGCAAGCTGGCTGAAATCGACGCACTGATCTCTGTCGCCCAGGGCAATATCCAGGGGCTGACGGCCCAGCAGGCTTCGCTGCAAAGCCAGGCCGCCGATCAGGAGCGCGCAGGGCATCCGGTGCAGCAGGCCCTGATTGACCAGATGACCGATCTGAAGGACCAGCAGCAGAACCTCAAGGTCGATATCCTGCGCTACCAGACCGCGCGGCAGCAGGCCGATAACGACTTCGCCCAGGATCGAGCGCGTTTGCAGCAGTTGCTGGCGCAATAATCTGCCCGAAACGAAAAAGACCCCGCCGGTTTGCGCCGGCGGGGTCTTTTTTTATGCGTGGCGCGATCAGTGACGCTTGCGGTTGCTGATCAGGGTGCCGACGCCGGTGTCGGTGAAGATTTCCAGCAGCACGGCATTCGGTACGCGGCCGTCGATGATGTGAGAGGTGGTCACGCCACCCTGCACAGCTTCCAGCGCGCAACGGATCTTCGGCAGCATGCCGCCGTAGATGGTGCCGTCGGCGATCAGGCCGTTCACCTGCTCGGTGGTCAGGCCGGTCAGGACCTTGCCTTCCTTGTCCATCAGGCCGGCGATATTGGTCAGCAGCATCAGCTTCTCGGCCTTGAGGGCTTCGGCGACCTTGCCTGCCACCAGATCGGCGTTGATGTTGTAGGACTCGCCGTCAGCGCCCACGCCAATCGGCGCGATGACCGGGATGAAATCGCCCTTCACCAGCATGTTCAGCAGCTCGGTGTTGATGCCGACGACTTCGCCCACATGGCCGATGTCGATGATTTCCGGCTTGGTCATGTCTGGCGTCTGGCGCGTGACGTTCATCTTTTTCGCGCGGATCAGCTGGGCGTCTTTGCCGGTCAGGCCGATGGCGCTGCCGCCGTGACGGTTGATCAGGTTGACGATGTCCTTGTTGACCTGGCCGCCCAGGACCATTTCCACGACGTCCATGGTCTGTGCGTCGGTGACGCGCATGCCGTCGACGAAGTGGCTCTCGATGGACAGACGCTTGAGCAGATCGCCAATTTGCGGGCCGCCGCCGTGAACCACCACCGGGTTGATGCCCACTGCCTTCATCAGCACGATGTCGCGCGCGAAGCCGGTTTTCAGCTCTTCGCTTTCCATGGCGTTGCCGCCGTACTTGATCACCAGCGTCTTGCCGACGAAGCGTCGGATGTAAGGCAGCGCTTCGGACAGGACTTTGGCGGCGTTGGATGCGGCATCGCGTTCGAGGGTCATTTGGGCTCCACTCAAAAAAATGTGATCAAAAAGGAAGTTCTAGATCCGGTGCTACGTTTTTCAGCTGGGTATGGAACACGTCCTTGATCCGCTGCAATTCGTCCTCGGTCTCGGCTTCGAAGCGTAATACCAGCACCGGCGTGGTATTGGAAGCCCGCACCAGGCCCCAGCCCTTCGGATAATCGACACGTACGCCGTCGATGCTCGTCAGGTTGGCGTTGCCCCATTGGGCGTCGCGTTCCAGCGCTTGGATGATGCTGAATTTGCTGCTTTCGGTGACCTTGATGTTGATTTCCGGGGTCGACAGGTCGTTGGGAAAGGTCTGGAACAGCTCTTCGGCGCTGAGTTTCTCCTGGCTGAGGATTTCCAGCAGGCGAGCTGCGCTGTAGATGCCGTCGTCGAACCCGAACCAGCGTTCCTTGAAGAAGATGTGGCCGCTCATCTCGCCAGCCAGCAGCGCGCCGCTTTCCTTCATCTTCTTCTTGATCAACGAATGACCGGTCTTCCACATGACCGGGCGCCCGCCGTATTCCTGGATCAGCGGAATCAGGCGGCGTGTGCATTTCACGTCGAAGATGATGTCCGCCCCCGGATTGCGCTTGACCACATCGCGGGCGAACAGCATCAGCAGCCGGTCAGGGTAAATGACGCTGCCTGCGTTGGTGACGACACCTACGCGATCGCCATCGCCATCGAACGCCAGGCCCAGGTCCGCGCCGGTTTCCTTGACCTTGGCGATGAGGTCCTGAAGGTTCTCCAGCTTGCCCGGATCAGGATGGTGATTGGGGAAGTTGCCATCGACTTCGCAGAACAGCGGAATGACTTCGCAGTTGAGCGCAGCCAGCAGTTGCGGCGCGATCACGCCCGCAGCGCCGTTGCCGCAATCGACCACCACTTTGAGACGACGAGCCAGCACCACGTCGTTGGTGATCTGGCCCGAATAGAGCTCAAGAATGTCGACTTTGCTGATACTGCCCTTGCCCGCAGGCAGGTCGTTGCGCTTGATGCGGTCGTGCAGCGCGGTGATCTGCTCGTTGGCCAGGGTGTCGCCCGCGATGACGATCTTGAAGCCGTTGTAGTCCTTGGGGTTGTGGCTGCCAGTCAGCATCACGCCGGTGCGGCCTTGCAGCACATTGGCGGCGTAATACAAAGCAGGCGTCGGCACCAGACCGACATCGCTGACGTGGCAACCGCTGTCGTACAGGCCTTTGACCAGCTGCGCGACCAGTTCGGGGCCGGACAGGCGTCCGTCGCGACCCACGCAGACATGCGCTTCGCCTTGGGCCAGGCTCTGTGCGCCCACGGCGCGACCCAGCCAGTAGGCGGTCTCGCCGGTCAGGGTTTCGCCCACGATGCCGCGGATGTCATAGGCGCGGAAAATGGAGTCCGGGAATTCGGGGGCGTAGGAAACGGTACTGCTCATTGTGTGTAATTGCTCCGACTTCGGAAGATCCTGGGGTTCATCGAGCAGGTCGATGTCGAGAATGTCGGTGTCTTGAAACAGCGGGTCGGTCAGCTCGGTGTCATCGGCATCGAGTGGCGGGAACACGGCTTTGCTGCTTGTCGAACCGTTGGCCGCTGCCGTCTGGCCATTGCTGGCTGTAGTGACGGGCTTGGCGGGCTGATTGCGCAGCGAAAATGCGGCCAGGCTCTGGGCCAGCCCGTTCAGGGCGGGCATGCTCAGGCCGAAAGCTTTGACGGCTTTGCCCCCCGAGAGTTCTTGCAGCAGTTGTTCCAGCTGTCGGGCGTCGGCCTTCACGCGGCGCTTGAGCGCGCTTTCATTCAGGTACAGCCCCAGCAGCAGGCTGCCGAGCGCGACCAGTGCGGCCAGCGCCAGCATCAGCGAAGGCGGGGAGGATTGCAGGGCAGGGCCCGGGGTGAAGGTCAGCTTCCAGTTTGGATAGCCGGTGGGGAAGTCCACGGCGCGGCCGCCATCGGCTTGTCCGCGCGTCAGAAAGCTTTGCGCGGTGGCGTCGCCGAATTGCTGGCTGAGCACGATCTGGCCTACGTCATCCGGGGCGTCAGGCAGGGCGTTGGTCAGGCGTTGCAGCTTGAAGGCCAGCAGCAGAGTGCCATTGATCGGGCCGTCGGCGACAGTACGCACCGGCGCAACGCTGTAGATCAGCCAGCTGTCGCCCACTTTGCGAGCTTCGGGAGGCGGCGTTTCACCTTTGCTGGCCTTGGCGAGCATGTCCAGCGTGGCGAAGCTGATCGGCAGTGGGTTCTGGTTGTCGGGGCTGTTGAAGCCGAGCGGGTTCAGGCGCGCGCCGACGACGCTGTCGCGATGGTTGAGCTGGTTCTGAGCTGCGACGATGGCGGCCGGGTCATTGCTCTGCAGGGCCTGGGACAGCGAAGGGTCAAGCGCAGCGGCCTGGGTGCCGGCGTTGATCTGACGCAACGCCTTGCCAATGGCGCCCGCCTGAGCGGTGCCCCAGGCTTGAGCCAGTTGGTCCTTCTCCTGTGGCTGGCTGAGCAGGCCGAGCCAGACCAGCACGGCTGCGGCGATCAAGCCGATGAGCGAAGGAAGAAGGCCCGGGCTTGCCAGGCTCAGGTTGGCGTCCTTGACCGTTGCGTCAGTCGTTTCGGGGCGAGGGGTCGCCTTGGCTGTGCGCTTGATGCCTTTCAAACTCGACTCTCCCTGCTCGTACTACCTGAGACGTTTCATGATCATGGCATCGTGCCATATCGGTTCGGGCTGCGGGCAGAAGATTACCGGGTCGCCCCTCACGCCATCAATGGCTGCCGGAGTGCCCGAAACCGCCTGCGCCACGCTGGCTTTCGTCGAATTCCTGGACCACTTCAAAATGCGCCTGAACCACCGGCACCAGCACCAGCTGAGCGATGCGCTCGCCGACGGAAATCTTGAAAGCGGTCTGGCCACGGTTCCAGCAGGACACCATCAGCTCGCCCTGGTAATCGGAGTCGATCAGGCCGACCAGGTTGCCCAGCACGATGCCGTGCTTATGGCCCAGCCCCGAGCGCGGCAGAATCAGCGCAGCGAGGGTTGGGTCTGCGATGTAGATCGACAGGCCGGTGGGAATCAACAGGGTCTGACCGGGTTCCAGCGTCGTTTCCTCTTTGAGCATGGCGCGCAGGTCCAGGCCGGCGGAGCCGGTGGTGGCGTAGGCCGGGAGCGGGAATTCGCTGCCAATGCGAGGGTCGAGGATCTTGGCTTGTAGAGCGTGCATACGTGATTAAACCTGGTTCAGACGGTCGGCGATAAAAGTCACCAGCTGGCGGGCAATCTTGGCCTTGCTGGTTTGGGCGAAGAGCGTTTCCTGCAACGCTCGGTCGATCACGCTGCAGGCGTTTTCTTCGCTGTTGAAGCCAATGCTGGGATTGGCGACGTCGTTGGCGATGATCAGATCAAGGTTCTTGTCCTTGAGCTTGCGTGCAGCGTAGTCGAGAAGATGCTCGGTTTCGGCGGCGAAACCGACACTGAACGGGCGATCCTCACGTCGGGCGATGGTGGCGAGAATGTCCGGGTTGCGGACCATCTGCAGCAACAGGCCATCGCCGGTCGTAGGGTCTTTCTTCAGTTTTTGAGGGGCAACGACTTCAGGGCGGTAGTCCGCAACGGCTGCCGAGGCGATGAACAGGTCGCATGGCATGGCTGCTTCGCAGGCTGCGAGCATGTCGCGGGCGCTGACGACGTCGATGCGCGACACGCGATCCGGGGTCTGCAGGTTCACGGGGCCGGTAATCAGTGTGACTCGCGCGCCGGCCTCAGCCGCCGCTTCAGCGAGGGCGAAGCCCATTTTGCCGGAGCTGTGGTTGGTGATGTAGCGCACCGGGTCGATGTTTTCCTGGGTCGGCCCCGCGGTGATCAGCACGTGCTTGCCGGTCAGGCTCAGGCGCTGGAAGCAATCGGCGGCCGACTGCGCCAGATCATTGGGTTCGAGCATGCGCCCGTAACCCACGTCGCCGCAGGCTTGGCTGCCGCTGGCGGGGCCGAACATGCGCAAATCACGACCTTCAAGGGTCTGCAGATTGGCCTGCACGGACGGGTCGCGCCACATGGCCTGATTCATAGCCGGGGCAACCGCGACGATGGCATCGGTGGCCAGCACCACGGTGGTCAGCAGGTCGTTGGCGATGCCTTGGGCCAGGCGGGCGATCAGGTCGGCGGTGGCTGGCGCGATCAGCACCATGTCAGCCCATTTGGCCAGCTCGATGTGCCCCATGGCCGCTTCGGCGGCAGGGTCCAGCAAGTCCAGATGAACAGGATGGCCGGACAGCGCCTGCATGGTCAGAGGGGTGATGAACTCGGCTCCGCCCTTGGTCATGACGACGCGGACTTCGGCCCCGTGATCGCGCAACCGGCGGACCAGTTCGGCGCTTTTATAGGCTGCGATGCCGCCGCCGACGCCCAGAACGATGCGTTTCCGATACAGCCGCTGCATAGGCCTGCCTTTTGGTCGAGTTACACGCGGCAATCTTGTGAGCTCCCAGGGCCCGATCGACGCGTAAAAAAGATGGCTAAGATAGCACAGCGACCGCACGGGAACAGCGGCGCCCACTGACAGGGAGGTGCTATGAGTATTCGTGATTGGCCAGCGGCGGAGCGGCCCAGAGAGAAGCTGCTGGAGCGAGGGGCGGCGAGCCTTTCCGACGCCGAGCTGCTGGCGATTTTCTTGCGCACGGGGGTGTCGGGCAAAAGCGCTGTGGACCTGGCCCGTCACCTGCTCAGCCAGTTCGGCAGCCTGCGCGCCTTGCTGGACGCCAATCTGAACACGTTCAGCCAAGAGCTGGGGCTGGGCCCCGCCAAGTACGCGCAGTTGCAGGCCGTCATGGAAATCGCCCGCCGGCACATGGGGGAGGGCTTGCGGCGTGGCTCGGTGCTGAAAAGCCCCGTCCAGGTGCGCAGCTACCTCAAGGCATTACTGCGACACGAGCCCCACGAGGTGTTTGGGTGTCTGTTTCTGGACAGCAAGAACCGGGTGCAAGCCTTCGAGGCACTGTTTCACGGCTCGATCAACGTGGCCCATGTGCACGCGCGGCAGGTGGTCAAACGAGCGCTGGCGCACAATGCGGCGGGGATCATTCTCTGCCACAACCACCCTTCAGGGGTGTGCGATGCCAGTGACGCCGATATCGAACTGACCAAACATTTGAAAAGCGCGCTGGCGATGGTCGATGTGGTGGTGCTCGATCACGTGATCATCGGGGATGGTGATCCGTTGTCGATGGTCGAGCATGGGTTGATGTAGGGGGGGCTGAGTGCTTTTGCTTCTGCCCGCAGGGCTTAGGGGCAAGCTTGCCCCTAAGCCCTGCGGGCAGAAG